>CAYWTU010000476.1:0-4149 GCA_964461275.1 uncultured Pirellulales bacterium
AGCCGCCGCGCGATCTCCGTCTTGCCCACACCCGTGGGCCCGATCATGAGGATGTTCTTGGGGGCCACGTCGGGCTGCATCTCGGGCGGCAGCCGTTGACGCCGCCAGCGATTGCGAACGGCGATGGCCACCGCCCGCTTGGCCGCCCCTTGGCCCACGATGTGCCGATCCAGCTCGGCCACGATCTCCCGCGGGGTTAACTCGCGCACGGCAATTCCTCGACCGCGATGTTCGTGTTCGTGTAGATGTCGATGCCGGCAGCGATTTCCAGTGACTTGTGGACGATCTCGGCGGCGGAGAGCGCACTGTTGGCGACTAGCGCCCGGGCGGCGGCCACGGCGTAGTTGCCGCCCGAGCCGATGCCCAGGATGCCGTCGGTGGGCTGAATGACGTCGCCGTTGCCGGTGACCAGCAGCGTATTGCGGGCGTCGACGACCGCCAACAGTGCCTCGAGTCGGCGCAAGACGCGGTCGGTGCGCCAATCTTTGGCCAGCTCGGTGGCGGCGCGGGGAACGTTCGAGGGATAGTCCTTGAGCTTGGCCTCAAAGCGTTCCAGAAGGGCGAAGGCGTCGGCGCTGGAGCCGGCAAAGCCCGTGATCACCTTGCCCTCCAACAGGCGACGAATCTTGTAGGCGTCGGCCTTCATGATCGACGTCCCCAGGGTCACCTGGCCATCGCCCCCGATGGCCACGGTTCCGTTATGTCGGACTGTGAGAATGGTCGTGCTGTGGGTGGCGATGCGCATTGGACGGCCAGGAGCACAGGAAACGGCGACACAAGACTCAAAGAAGCCTATTTCCCGCCGGCCTGCGGCGCTGCGGAGGAGGCGAGTTCTTCGCCCGGGTGATACACGCGCCGGGCGTTGCGCTCGACGTCATCCCAGTAGAACCAGGCGTCCTTCAATTTCTTTTGCGACAGCAGCTTCGCCTGATCGTCAAAGTGAGGCGACTTGGGGTCCGCGCTGGAACCGAATTGAATCAGTGATCCGGCTCGAATCCGGTCGGTGAATTCCACGGCCGACTGGTAGCTGGCCCCGACCACCGCGTAGTGTTTCTTCATGACTTTCAGCGGCGGCAGGTTGATGCTGGGGGTGAAGTACATCGTGAATACCGAACCGAGCGGGCCATGAAAACCGGCGCTGGGAACGCTGGGCAGCTTGTCGTTGAAGGGAATCTGGAAAAAGTCGCTGACGTTGGCGTGCCGTTGCAGCCGACTCACGTCGCCCCAGGCCACCTTCCAATCGCCAAAGGTTTCTTTGAGCTTGTCGGCGGCGGTCGCCAGCGCCTCAAACTGGTTGGCGGGGTTGTTGATGAACTCTTTCTTCAGGTTTTCGCTGGTGAACTGGCCGTACATCTCCTCGTACCAGGTCACCAACAGCGGCATCTGCGTGCACTCGACCGAGTTGACGCAATCCCAACCGCACAGGTGCTTCACATAGGGCTCCACCTTGGCGGCCAAATCGGGCTGGCTGGCTCGCAGCCGCTCGAACTCGCGCTGGTAGCGCGGCAGCTCGACCACGGCCCAATACACCGTGGTGTCGAAAATCGCTTCGACCCACTTGTCGAAGGTCATGTTGTCTAGTTCCCGCAACACCATTCGCGAAACCTTGGCCCGGCGTTTGTCATCGTGCTTTTCCTGCACCATGTAGTTCGGATAGTCGCCGATGGCCGGGTTGCCGTCGTCGGTGACGGTAAAGGGCGACTGGTTGCAATTCTGCACGAAGCCGCTAGGGGGATTGATGGCGTGCGGCAATTCGTGAAACGGGTGTAGACCTTGCCACTCGGTCTTGGCGGTCGTGCCGTCGACCGGCTTGGTCCAATCGAAGCCGGGATCGCGTTTGGGGACGATGCCGTTGTAGAAGTAGGCGATGTTCCCTTCCTTGTCGGCGTAAACGGTGTTGAAAATGTGGAACTCGAGCAGCCCCATGGCCTTCTGGAAGTCCTCCAGGTTCTTGGCCCGGACCATCTCGCGAAGCTGACGGGGAATGAACGCCTCGTGCAGTTTGGCGATGTTGGCTGAGATGTAGGTCGTGTCGTTTTCCCGTTTCACGATCGGCCCGTGGTGCGTCTTGCGCAGCGTCACTTCAACCTCTTCGACGCCCTTGCCCTTCTTGACCTTGATTTTTTCCTTCCACTCGACGGCCCGCCGATAGCCGCCTTCGTAGCGATAGTTGAGCGGGTTCTGGGGGTCGTCGAATACCTCGCGCCAGGCGTCGCCCAGGTCGGGCTCGTTGACCGTAAAGGCCCAGCCCAAATGTTCGTTGTGGCCTAGGCCCGGCAGCGGTCCGCAAAAGAACGTGGCGCCCGTCATGTTCCAACCTTCGCCGCTGCGCAGGTGCCCTTCGTAAAATTGTCCGTAGCCGAAATAGGGTTGATGCGGGTTGATGAACAGCATCGCTTCCTTGGAGACGGTGCGCTCCGGGGCGATGGCCCAGGCGTTCGATCCGGTGTGCTCCTTGACCGCGTCGCCGTAGCTCTGCGGGACGTGATTGCCAATTTTCACCTTGCCAAAATTCATTTCCAACGTCACCGTCCGGGCGACCGCCAAGGCCATCCACGGCTCGAACTTGGCGATCAGCCGCGGCTTCACTTCGGGGTGCTTGGCCAAGTAGTAGTTGATGGCGGCCGTACTGGCGTTGCACATCGACTGCGTCTCTTCGTCTTGTTTGGCGAAATCCTCCTCCGCGCGGCGGGCAATTTCGAAGGAGCGGTGCAGCACGTCTCGCTGCAGCTCTTTTTGGCCGTGGGCTTCGGCGTAGCGTCCGGTGGCCAAGATGCAAGAGTCTTCGACTTGCCAGAAGTAGTCCTCGCACTGCGCATAGACGAAGCCGAAGATCACGCTTTCATCGGTGGGCCCGTCGATGTGCGGGACGCCCCATTGGTCGCGGTAAATCTTGACGCTCTTGGCCAACGATTCGGCGTCCAGTGACGAACGGTTCTCAGCGGCGCGAAGCGTTGGGGCACTGGCGACGCACACTAAGAGTGCCAGGATCAGACGGCGACCAGCACACGGCGAATACATGGCGGACACTCCGGCGCTAAAAAACGGCCCGGCCTGGGAAACATTCCCGGTCCAAGGGCGAGTTGACCATCGTAATCCAGCGGGAGAGGAAAAGGAATTGGCCGCCGAGGCCGTCTTCGGCGGCGGCGCGGCCAAAACGCCTAGGAATCGCCGCTATGCGAGGATCGCCTCGATCGGCCGGCCGTAGTCCACCTCCAGCCGTTTGCGGCCGGGAATGTCCAGTCGCCGTGCGTCCAGGCCCATCAGCTTCAAGACCGTGGCGTGCAGGTCGGTCACGTAATGCGGATGCTCTACGGCGTGAAAGCCAAGTTCGTCGGTGGCGCCGTGGACCATCCCGCCCCGGACGCCGCCCCCGGCCAGCCAAACCGTGAAACCGTGCGGGTGGTGGTCGCGACCGGTGGCCGCCGGCGCCAGCTTGCCGTCTTGAACGGCCGGCGTCCGGCCAAACTCGGTGCAAAACACCACCAGCGTGTCGTTCCACATTCCGCGGCGTTTGAGGTCCAGCAGCAAACCGGCGACCGGCTTGTCCACTTCTCCGCACCGCTGGGCGTGCAGGTTTTTCAGGTCCTGGTGCGAATCCCAAGTGCCGTAGCCCGAGGCGTACACCAAGTTGAACCGCACGCCGCGCTCGGCCAGCCGCCGGGCCGCCAGCAGCCGCCGACCTGTCGGCGCCGTGTGCTTTTCGTTCAGGCCGTACAGAGCTTGCGTCTCGGCGGTCTCCGATTCCAAATCGAGCGCTTCGGGCACGCTCATCTGCATCCGGAACGCCAGTTCGTAGCTTTTGATCCGCGCCCGCAGTTGCTCGTCGTCGGGGTATTCCACCGCGGTCAGCTCGTTGAGTTGCCTCAGGTAGGCGAACTGCTGCCGCTGTTCCTCGGCCAGAACGCCTTGCCCACGCTGCGCAAAGGGCAGAGCCTGGCCCGGCGTCAGCGAAAGCTGTACGCCCGTGTGTTTGGGCCCCAGATACTCAGCCGAGAAATTTTGCTTCACGCGGTTGTCGCTGAACTCGCCCAAGAACACGAACTGCGGCAGATTTTCGTTGAGCGTCCCCAGGCCATAGTGAATCCACGAGCCCAGCGTCGGCTGTGGCTCGTCGAGCGCGTGCCGGCCGTGGTGCATCTGAAACTC
>CAYWTU010000477.1:0-4148 GCA_964461275.1 uncultured Pirellulales bacterium
GTGATTCCGACTGCGGCAGCAATCATTGGTTGGAGTACCAACGGGACCGATCCGCTGAGGCATCACGACGCCGCAGAATCCGAAAATCCTCCGTTCCCTCCGGGTTTCGCCAAATTTGCGTCGTCTGCTTCGTCATCGCAACTCCGCAGATACACTCCGAATATGCGTTGTTGCTCTTCCTCGCATCCGCCGCAAATTTGGTCGAAACGCCGCTCACAATGGGTTCTGGGAAAGGCTCCTAGTCTATGTCCCACGCAGGACCGGGAAAACCCGCCGGGTTTGGCGGTAGTGTATACTCGCAGTCGCGGGGCCGGGGGTGTTTTCAGTTTGGCGGCGGAAGGCGACGCAGTGCGGCCATGAAGGTTGTGGTCACTGACTACACGTTCCCCAACTTGGACCTGGAGGCCGAGGTTCTGCGCCCGCTGGGCGTGGAACTTGTGGGTGGCCAGGCAAAAAGCTCGGCCCAAGTGGCCGAATTGGCCGCCGACGCCGACGCGGTCATCACGCAGTTTGCCCGCGTGGATGCCGCGGCCATCTCGGCTTTGCATCGGGCTCGCGTCATCGTTCGCTACGGCATAGGGGTCGACAACGTCGATTTGGCGGCGGCCCAAGCCAAGGGCATCCCGGTGTGCAACGTGCCGGACTACTGCATCGACGAAGTGGCCGACCATACACTGGCGATGATCCTGGCGTGCACGCGGGCGTTGGGATCCAACGGCGACGTGGTCCGACAAGGGCAATGGCGATTGGGCGTGCCACTGGAGCAGATGCGAACGCTGCGCGACCTGACGGTGGGGATCGTGGGCTTTGGAAGGATTGGTCGCGAGGTGGCGGCCCGGCTGACCGCGTTCAAGTGCCGGCGACTGGTGTTCGACCCCGTCGTCGCAGCCGAAGCAGTCCGCGCCGGCGGGTGCGAACCGGCGTCTTGGAGCGAACTCTTGACGGCGGCAAACGTGCTTACGCTGCATTGTCCTTCGACGGACGAAACGCGCGGGATGATCGATGCCGCGGCGCTCGGGCGGCTGCCCCGCGGGGCGATCGTGGTCAACGTGGCTCGGGGCGATTTGGTCGTGACGACGGCGCTGGCGGCGGCGTTGGAGTCGGGCCAGGTATCGGCCGCGGCGCTCGACGTGTGCGACGTCGAGCCGCCCCCCAGCGACAGCCTGCTGCGGCAATTGCCCAATGTTCTTCTGACCAGTCACATCGCGTCGGCCAGTGAGAAGGCGGTGCGAACGCTGCGCATGACGGCGGCAGGAATTGCTGTCGCGGCCTTGCAAGGTCAGCCGCCGCCCAACGTGGTCAACAGGGTTAAGTAATCGAAGTGTTATTCATGGGCCCGGTTTTACCGGTCGAGGTGGGATACGATGATTTACGGTCAAAGGCGCCGGGCGGCGCTGGTGATTGCGGCGGCCTTCCTGGGATTCGTGGAGGCGTGGGGCGCCGATCTGGCGGGACACGTCAACGATCATTCGCTGTTGGTCGCGCCCGACCTGCCGTGCGTGTGGCCGGTGGGCATGACGCCCCATGTGGTGGTTCCCACACGGGACCACGCCTCGGGACCGTATCGGCGGGAGTTGATCGTCATCGACGAGCACACCGGCACGCAATGGGACGCTCCTGCACATTTCGTTCCGCCTCCCGACTCGGGTCTGCCTGGCGCCGGTCCGATGGGCAACCTGACATGCGACAAGGTGCCGGCGTGGCAATTCTGCGGCGAGGCGTGCGTGATTGACGTAACCCGGCACGTCGACGAGGCCGTGGCCGGTTCGAGCTATCTGATTCGACCGGATACGGTGAAGCGGTGGGAGCAGTCGCACCGGCCGCTGCGCAAGGGGGACGTGGCGCTATTTCGCAGCGATTACACCGACCGCTATTACTTACCGTTTCCCCAGGGCCAGCGGTTCGTGGCCGCCGCCTTGGGCAAGAACGCGCCCGGTTGGCCGGCGCCGACTCCGGAAACGATGGAGTACCTTGGGCAACAAGGGGTGATGACGCTGGGACTGGACGGAGCGAGCATGGGCCCGTTGCCCGACCTGGCGGCGGCGACGCATCAGGCGGGCGGCAAGCGGGGCATGATCTGGATCGAATGCGCCACGAACCTGGGCAAACTGCCCGTCACCGGCGCATTCGTAGCGATCTTGGGCGCCAAGCACGCCGGCGGCTCGGGAGGCGAGTGTCGCGTGATTTCGGTTGCCGAGCCTGAACTGGCCAAGCGCCTGATTGCCGGAGCGCGGGCGGAGCGGGTGGTCGATTTGTCAGTCACGCTGGACGAGGAGTATCCGGTCACCTGGCCTGGCCGGCGACCGGGCGACGAGGCGACGCGCTACGTGGCCAAGCCGCTCAACGTGTTTTCACCGTCGCGGGGGCCGTACTTCGCACAAACGCATATTCTCGACGGACAGGTGGGGACGCACGTCGTGTTGCCGAGCTTTTCGTTGCCCCCGCCCGGCTTGGAAGCTGGGCAGCGGCCGGCGGAGATACAGGACTGGCTCGAGGCCTACACCGCCAAGCAAGGAGCGCCTGGCCACAGCCAGGTCATGGCCGCCGACGCGCCGCTGGCGCAGCTGATGGGTGAGGCGCACGTGATTGACGTTCGCACGACAGCGTCCTCAGCAAGCGCCGGGGCGTCGCCCCTTATTTCCCGCGCACAGCTCGAGGAGCACGATCGCTTGAAGCCGATTCGCGCCGGCGAGGCTGTGCTCTTGTACACCGGTTATGTCGACGAGCACTGGGGGCCGCTGCCCGCCTCGCCAGCGAAAGACCGGCTTTGGGCGGCGCCGTTGGCAGGTGAGGCGCCCGGATGGCCGGCGGCGTCGCTGGAGGCATTGCAGTTCTTGCACGAGCGCGGCGTGCGATGCGTGGGCATCGACGCCCCAACCCTGGGCGGAGTCGACCAGCGGCACGCGCTGGCCGTGCACTGGTTCACCGCTTCGCACGGCATGTGGCCGATCGAGTTTCTCACCGGCTTAAGTCAACTGCGCGACCGGCGTGCGTTCTTCCTATTCGCTCCGATCAAGCTGCGCGACTCGGTCGGCGGCTACGGGAGAGCGTTGGCCGTTCTGGACGAGAATTGACGATTTCCGACGACGGCGCTGCACCTGCGACGGCATAGGCTGACGATCATGCAACGACGACGGACCAGCTACTTTCTCGCAATCGCCATCAGCTTAGCGACGCTGCGCACTACAGCGCCGCCCGCACGGGCAGACGGCGCCAGCGAAGAGTTCGAGAACCGCGTCCGCCCGGCGTTGTTGACCAAGTGCGGCGGATGTCACGGACCGCGGAAACAAGAGAACGGCCTGCGAGTGGACAGCCGCGCGGCGCTGCTCCAGGGAGGCGCGTCGGGGCCGGCGATCGTCGCGGGCGATGCGCAGTCCAGTCGGCTGTGGCAAGCCGTGGCACGGCAAGGCGATGTTCAAATGCCTCCAGACGAGCCGTTGGCCGACGCGGAAGTGGCCGCCATTGCACGGTGGATCGACGCCGGCGCCGCGTGGCCAGAGGCGGACGCCCCCGTCGGCGCTGCGAACTCCATGACGGCGGCCCGATCGCACTGGAGTTTTCAGCCGCTGAATTTCGGAGCGCTGTTGGTCGCCAGCCAGCCCCAAGGAGATTCGTCGCCGATCGACTTCTTGCTCCGCGCGAGGTGGACGGCAGCAGGGTTGAGCCCAGCGGCGCCGGCGCCGCCCACGGCGTTGCTGCGGCGCGTGGCTTATGATTTGACGGGCCTACCGCCGTCGGCTGAGGAAGTAGAGACGTTCCTGGCCGACCGTTCGCAGACGGCCTACGAGAAGGTGGTCGACCGCCTGCTGGCGACGCCACAATATGGGCAGCGCTGGGGACGTCACTGGTTGGACGTGGTCCGTTACGCCGACACCGCCGGCGAGACGGCCGATTTTCCAGCGCCCTTGGCGTATCGATATCGCGATTACGTGATTGACGCGCTGAACTCCGACAAACCTTTTGACGCATTTGTGCGCGAGCAGATTGCCGGCGATCTCTTGGCCGCGACAGGACCGCGGGTGAACTATGCCGAGCGGGTGACGGCCACGGGGTTTCTGGCGGTCAGCCGGCGGTTTGGGTTCGACTCGGAGAATTATCATCACCTCACGATTCAGGACACCATCGACACGCTGGGGCAGAGCGTGCTG
>CAYWTU010000478.1:0-4146 GCA_964461275.1 uncultured Pirellulales bacterium
TACCAGCGGGCCAGGGGTGCAGCCCACAAAGCTGTCGTCGCCGAAGTAACACCAGAAGGGAAATACCGCATGAACGCCGAACAGGTGGCCGTGTTCCTTGAGAACCACGCGGCCGAGCCGCGCGCCGAATCCGCCGACAGCCCGTCCGATTACCGGCAGGGCCTCGACAGCGGCATGGCTTTGGGTTTCAAGCTGGCCGCGAAAATGATTCGGGGACAATTGCCGTGACCAACATCTACATCAACGGCGACAACAACGTCGTCGTGGTCAATAGCGGGCAGCCGCGGCGGTTCGACGGCTATCGTTCGCTGCGATCCAACGTCAACGACGACGCTGATGCCTTCGCTTTGTTGATCGGCGCGGGCGTAGCTCTTGTCTTCGTGATCATCTTCATCGCTAATTCCCTATTCGGCGCAGCGGTCCTCTTGTCGGCTTGGTGCGGGGTGGTTGGGCTGGTGAAAGCTCGCCAGCTAGAAATGCAGGCGAGGCAGCGCGCTTACTATGCGGCACGCCGCCAGGAGGCGGCGGCGCTGATGGCCCGAGTTGACGATCAGAACGCCGCGTACCTGCAAGGTGATTCGCGGGGCATGTACGGCGACTATCAGCCGGAGAAGCTGTGACGCCGCCGGGGACGACGCTGCGGAACCTGCGGGTGGCCGACGAGTGCACTTGGGCTGCGATTTTCGAGAAATCCAGAACGAAGGATTTGCGAAGATCGCCCAGTGGTCGAGGGCAGGGCCGGCGGATAGCCCGGCCTCATCTGAAGCCAGGCCGGGCTATCCGCACGTGCTGGGCCGCCTAAGCGGTGATCTGCTTCTCGACCTCGTGTAGGTCAAGCCAAGCTGGTCTATCCCGCACCATGCCAAGTCAAAACCCGCCCTAAGGCGTGCGCTTCAGTACACCGATCTACCTCCTGGAACTTGGGGCGGTGCCTCACGCGGCGGCGCGATAGATGTCGACCTGAGAGGTTAAATGCCAGCCGCCGCAAGCGTCGCAGAAATACTCGCGCCTGACTGTCCATGTGCATTTCTGTCCATTTAATTCCGCCGTGGCACGCGCAAATCGTGCCTCTCTTAATGCGAGTTTGGCGCTTTTGCGGTCGCGATATCTGCGCTTCCCGCACTGCTCGCATGTTGCCCAGTTTCGCTTGTGTCCTCGGTGTCTACGTGTGTCTTTCATTTTGCGTCGCCTCCATGGTTCAGCCAGGAAGTCACCTGGTTTTGGGTAAAAAAGTAACCGGACACATTCGGTGTGTCCGGCTGTTGAAAGAGACCAATCTAATTATCAGTGGGTGAGCAGTCCCAATCAACTAAAAGAATTATTTCGGGAATTAAGCCTTAGGTCAATAGGCTCGCAATTCGTGAAAGCCCCACTCGAAAACCGAGACCTAACAGCACCACGCGCGCCGCCCGAAACCATTCCCCCAGTGGGGCGGTGGCGACACCTGGGTGTCTCACAGTGATACGGCCAACCATGTGGGATCAGCTGAAGTGCTGAGCTGTCCCGAATGCAGACTGCCGCCGTAAAGCCTTTAACCGTGTTGCGTTATGCAACACCGGCCAACCCAAGTAGCCGGTAGCGGAATGGGACACCTCCCGGCTGGGCGACCAGGCGGTGCCGCCGAGGTGTCGCAAATGAGACAACACATACCTGTGACCTGATGCCGGGTTCGAGGGCCAACGTGTCCAAAATCTGGACACTTACCGACCCACCGGGCTTTTTCGAAAGAGTCCGAATACAAAGACACCGCCCCGGCTACCAGCGGCCCATACGTCCCAGCTGGTCGCGCACTCCGATTCTGTCGTGGGATTGTCCGGAAACCGGACGTGAACTGGCGGCGGCAAGTTCTACGGCCCAGAGGAGTGGGAGTCAATTCATCGTCGATCTAGGCTTCCTCCCCGCCGAGTTCAGCCTGCGTTTTCTTGGCCTTCACCGAGGCCGCGCCGCGCCCGTATCCGGGGCGTCGAGGGCGATCCGTTCGAGGGCGATCTGCTCGAGAACGTCCTCGATGCTCTCGTCAGGCCGCATGACGGGGTGTTGCGCTCTTACCCCCTTGCGCTCGATTGGACGCGCCGTTGATGATGCTCGTCAACTGCAAACCGCAGCTGCTTTAAACAACGCGTGCTGGTTAAGACGCATGAGGAGGAGAAATGAGAAACAACCAGCAGAAGGGAAAGACCGCGTGAACGCCGAACTGTTGGTCATGCGGCAGTGCCTTATCTGCGGCGGGCCATTCATAACACCGCGCAGGGCAGGGCGGCCACCGAAGACATGCTCGCCGGAATGCCTCAACGAATGTAAACGGCAACAGCGACGCGAAACGAAGGAACGCGCCATCGCCCGCGGGTGCCCCGACGACATGCACGGCACGCAGACGGGTGCCACCCACTACGAATGTCGCTGCACCAAGTGCCGGACGTGGTGGCGCGACTACCAGCGGGCCAGGCGTGCAGCCCACAAAGCTGTCGTCGCCGAAGTAACACCAGAGGGGAAATACCGCATGAACGCCGAACAGGTGGCCGTGTTCCTTGAGAACTGGACGGCCGAGCCGCGCGCCGAATCGGCCGACAGCCCGTCCGATTACCGGCAGGGCCTCGACAGCGGCATGGCTTTGGGTTTCAAGCTGGCCGCGAAAATGATTCGGGGACAATTGCCGTGACCAACATCTACATCAACGGCGACAACAACGTCGTCGTGGTCAATAGCGGGCAGCCGCGGCGGTTCGACGGCTATCGTTCGCTGCGATCCAACGTCAACGACGACGCTGATGCCTTCGCTTTGTTGATCGGCGCGGGCGTAGCTCTTGTCTTCGTGATCATCTTCATCGCTAATTCCCTATTCGGCGCAGCGGTCCTCTTGTCGGCTTGGTGCGGGGTGGTTGGGCTGGTGAAAGCTCGCCAGCTAGAAATGCAGGCGAGGCAGCGCGCTTACTATGCGGCACGCCGCCAGGAGGCGGCGGCGCTGATGGCCCGAGTTGACGATCAGAACGCCGCGTACCTGCAAGGTGATTCGCGGGGCATGTACGGCGACTATCAGCCGGAGAAGCTGTGACGCCGCCGGGGACGACGCTGCGGAACCTGCGGGTGGCCGACGAGTGCACTTGGGCTGCGATTTTCGAGAAATCCAGAACGAAGGATTTGCGAAGATCGCCCAGTGGTCGAGGGCAGGGCCGGCGGATAGCCCGGCCTCATCTGAAGCCAGGCCGGGCTATCCGCACGTGCTGGGCCGCCTAAGCGGTGATCTGCTTCTCGACCTCGTGTAGGTCAAGCCAAGCTGGTCTATCCCGCACCATGCCAAGTCAAAACCCGCCCTAAGGCGTGCGCTTCAGTACACCGATCTACCTCCTGGAACTTGGGGCGGTGCCTCACGCGGCGGCGCGATAGATGTCGACCTGAGAGGTTAAATGCCAGCCGCCGCAAGCGTCGCAGAAATACTCGCGCCTGACTGTCCATGTGCATTTCTGTCCATTTAATTCCGCCGTGGCACGCGCAAATCGTGCCTCTCTTAATGCGAGTTTGGCGCTTTTGCGGTCGCGATATCTGCGCTTCCCGCACTGCTCGCATGTTGCCCAGTTTCGCTTGTGTCCTCGGTGTCTACGTGTGTCTTTCATTTTGCGTCGCCTCCATGGTTCAGCCAGGAAGTCACCTGGTTTTGGGTAAAAAAGTAACCGGACACATTCGGTGTGTCCGGCTGTTGAAAGAGACCAATCTAATTATCAGTGGGTGAGCAGTCCCAATCAACTAAAAGAATTATTTCGGGAATTAAGCCTTAGGTCAATAGGCTCGCAATTCGTGAAAGCCCCACTCGAAAACCGAGACCTAACAGCACCACGCGCGCCGCCCGAAACCATTCCCCCAGTGGGGCGGTGGCGACACCTGGGTGTCTCACAGTGATACGGCCAACCATGTGGGATCAGCTGAAGTGCTGAGCTGTCCCGAATGCAGACTGCCGCCGTAAAGCCTTTAACCGTGTTGCGTTATGCAACACCGGCCAACCCAAGTAGCCGGTAGCGGAATGGGACACCTCCCGGCTGGGCGACCAGGCGGTGCCGCCGAGGTGTCGCAAATGAGACAACACATACCTGTGACCTGATGCCGGGTTCGAGGGCCAACGTGTCCAAAATCTGGACACTTACCGACCCACCGG
>CAYWTU010000479.1:0-4135 GCA_964461275.1 uncultured Pirellulales bacterium
GGGCGGCGCCGTACTCGGGCAAAGCCTCGAACTTGGCCACAATCTGTTGGCTTAGTTCGTCCTTGTTGGGTTGATCCTTGCGCTGGGCGTGGGCCTGTTCGCGAATGATCCGTTTGCGTTCGCGCCAATCGACGGTTTCGGAGGAAGACATGGCAGGCCGGGGCAAGGGGATGGGGTTAGGTCGTCCGGATCTGGCGGTCGACCGCGCGTGCGTTAACCACCCATCCGGAGAGCCTTCATCGTACCGTTTAGCCGACCGGTGACAACGTCCGCGGGAGCAGGGCAAACCAGGCAAGTTTGGCGGGCAAGCCGGGGTCGGACGGGCTTGACGTTTCCCACGCCCGCCTGATATCTCCACTGGGCTGTCGTTCCGCCCGTAGACGTTGAGGGGGCATTCAAGAACCGGCGGCGGATGTGCGAGGTCACCGTGTTTGCATTCGGCCGATGGCGTCTGGCCTTTCGATGGTTCGTGGCGGCGGCCTGTTGGCTGGCTGGCGGCGCCGCGTTTGGCCAGCGAATTCAGTTTCCTTCGCCGGTCGGACCCGACAGCCCGTTTTACTCGCCGCCCGGCGGGTATGGCGCGCCGAGTGGGGGCTTGGGAGGCGCTCCGGCGCCGCTGGGGCCGTTCGATCCCTACGCCACGCCGTCCGCGCCCCCTAGCGCGCCTTTGTATCCGCAAGGGGGTTACATCCAGCCCAACGGGACGGCCACGGCCGGATTGCAATCGCAGCGCGTGTTGCGCGAGGTGCGGATCGAAGACACATGGCTGGCCGGCAGCAATAAACAAGACGCCATGGGCATGAACGATCTGGACCTGAGCGCCAGCTTCACCTTGCCATTTCTTTGGAATCCGCAGCCACTGATCATCACGCCGGGATTCTCGTTTCACTTTTGGAATGGCCCGAAGACCGAGAGCGTGCCGGGCATGCCCGACCTGCCGCCGGTGGTTTACGACGCATACTTAGACACCGCGTGGCAGCCGCAGATCAACAATTTCCTGTCGGCCGACTTGAACGTACGAGTGGGCGTGTACAGCGATTTTCAGAACGTGGTGACCGACAGCATTCGGATTACAGGCCGGGGGATGGGGGTGATGAACTTCTCTCCGAACCTGAAGTTGGCGCTGGGCGTGGCATACTTGGCTCGGCAGAACGTGAAACTGATTCCGGCCGGGGGCGTCATCTGGACGCCCAACCCTGATACACGGTTCGACGTCGTGTTCCCCAACCCCAAGGTATCCCACCGCTTTACATCCATGGGCAACGCCGATTGGTGGTGGTACGTGGCCGGTCGGTACGGCGGCGGGCGGTGGACGATCGAGCGGCTGGGAGGCATGAACGACCGGGTGACCTACAACGATTTTCGCGTGGCGGCGGGCGTCGAGTTCATCAACATCCGGGGCTGGCGAGGCTGGTTCGACGTGGCGTACGTCTTCGATCGCGAGGTGCTGTACGACTCGATCTCGCCCGACTACACGCCGGACGACACCGTGGCGTTGAGCGCCGGGTTCGCGTTTTAGCGGGACGTCAATCCGAGAGGGGGCCATCGGCTTGTGGTAGAATATAAGACACGGGAGGTAGACCGATGGCCATCGACGTTGCGCAACAAATTTTCGAGCAAATTCAGCAGCTTCCGCGCGACAAGAAGGTCGAGATGCTGGCGCGGCTGGAACGCGACCTGTTGAGCGAGTCCGAAATGAACCCCCGAGCCTTATGCAACTTCAAGGGCTCGGCAAAGAGGTCTGGGCGGACGTAGACGTGCAGCCATACCTTCGCGACGAGCGTAATTCGTGGAATGGCTAGCGCAAGTTCGGGTCAATCGAGGACTTCGCCGGATTGCAGGTTGTAACGTTGGACGGAATATCTGGAGACGCATAGCGTCCACCAGCGGCGACAGACCACCATCTGCCGCGGGGGGCATGCATCCAATGCCCAGGTGTTGCCTCCGCCAGTGAGCGGGATCAAGGCAAGGCACAACCTGCTGCGTAATCGAGGTATTCGGCAGGATGCACCCCCTTACCTGCCGGCCTAGTCGCCCCGCCCAGAGCGTGCTATACTTGGGGATCGAACTTGATCGCAATCCTCTGAGCGAATCGCCATTGGATTACCTCCGGGTCCAGTGGTTTTCATCAAAACGTCCCGGCCTTTCCCCGAAGGCAACGTGCGTTTTGCACTCTTGGTCCTGGGACTTGTTCTTCCCGACCATACCCTTTGTCGCGGGCCAATTTTGGCTGCCGCGTCATTCTGCTTACGGCAGCGTCTCCGCGAGGATGAACGTCGAAACGTTCGTCCTCTGGGACGGCCACGATTTTTCTTGAGAAGGTTTCATGACGTTTCAACAAATGGGGCTCTCGGAGCCCATCCTGCGCGCCGTATCGGCCGCGGGCTACACCCAACCCACTCCCATCCAAGCTCAGGCGATCGGGCCGGTGCTTGCCGGCCGCGATCTGCTGGGTTGCGCTCAGACCGGCACGGGAAAAACCGCGGCGTTCGCGCTGCCGATCGTGCACCGCCTGACGCAGGGCGATCCGCCGCGGAAGGGCCACGGCCGCCGCATACGAGCCTTGGTGCTTTCGCCGACGCGCGAACTGGCCGTCCAGATAAGCGAAAGTTTTCTGACCTACGGCGCCGAGACGCCGCTGCGTGTCGCCACGATTTTGGGAGGCGTCAGCCAGCACTCGCAGGCGCGAGCCCTGAAGCACGGCGTGGACATTGTGGTGGCCACGCCAGGACGTTTGCTCGACCTGATCCAGCAAGGGTTGGTCGACTTGTCGGCGGTCCAAGCGTTGGTGCTCGACGAAGCCGACCGGATGCTCGACATGGGCTTTTTGCCCGACGTACGGCGGATCATTCGCTTCTTGCCGCAGAAGCGGCAGTCGCTGTTGTTCTCGGCCACGATGCCCGAGGACATTCGCCAGTTGGCCGACTCGATTCTCCGCGACCCGGTCCAGATTCGCGTGGCTGTGGTCAAGGCCACGGCCGAGTTGATCCAACAGTCGATCTACCAGGTGTCGCCACAACACAAGCCCGAACTCTTGGCTCACTTGCTGATGAACTGGACCGTAACGCGGGCGCTGGTGTTCACCCGCACCAAGCGCGGGGCCGATAAGGTCGAGCGGATGCTGACCAAATCCAAGTTGCGGGCCGAGGCGATTCACGGCAACAAATCGCAGAACGCCCGGCAGCGAACGCTGGCCAATTTTAAATCGGGGCGTACGCCGATCTTGGTGGCCACCGATTTGGCCGCCCGCGGCATTGACGTAGATGGAATCTCTCACGTCGTCAATTACGACTTGCCGGAACAGGCTGAGACCTACGTGCATCGGATCGGCCGGACGGGCCGCGCCGGGGCGTCGGGCGTTGCGGTTTCGTTCTGTACGGTCGAGGACCGCGGCGATCTGTCGGCCATCGAGCGGTTGATTCGACAGAAACTGCCGGTCGAACGGGCGAACATTACGTTCAGCGCCGCCGTGAAGCAGGCCCCCGAGCGGGGTGAGCGCCGGCCGGTGCGCGGTAAATCGGACGAAATCCGGCGCCGTGAACCGTCCGGTCAGCGCGGCAAACTCCGCACGAACAAGCGGCCGCGCCGGCCAGCGGCGGAAGGGGCGGCACAGCCCGGCGGTCACGGCAACCACGCCGTTGCAACGGCTGGGCCGCGGACGGCTGGCGATCAACCAAGGTCGGTACGATCTGCCGTGTCGGGCCGCAGTCAGCCGGGCAAGAAAAAGCGGCGATTGAGCCGAGCGCTGTAAGGGCCGATGGCCTTGCAACACCGCAAATCACCCTCTTGCCGAAGGGGGCCTATCTTTCCACGCCTGGGCCTTCGGCGGCTGGGGGGCGTGGCGCATTCGCCTTGACTCCGGGGCGGGCCGTTTCACAATAGCAGACCGCCGGCGGCCGCCTGCGGCGCGCTTCGATCGGCCGCCGCTAGAGAGGCAGTATCTCGGATGCGCGGGCGATACTTGGCGCGGATGTGTTGGTTGCCGGCCGTCGGCGCGGCGCTGATGGCGCACGCTGAGCCGCCGTCGGCGCTGCGTGTACCGCCTCCGGAATATTCCGCAGCGACCGTCGTCGACTCTGAGTCGCAGGAGTTGGAACCGCTGTACAACCCGCTGGGCGCGCCGCCGAGGTCCGCT
>CAYWTU010000480.1:0-4122 GCA_964461275.1 uncultured Pirellulales bacterium
AGCGCCAAACGGGCCACCGGCCGCAGGGCCTGGTGGCGAAATACGTGATACAGCGACGAAACCACGAACGCCCCCGCCACCAATCCCGTGATGTACGGGTAGAGCACGATCATCAAGCTCCACGACGGATGAACATCGTTGGGAAAGACGAACGAGCCGTCGGCCACTAGATCACCTCGTCGGGAAGTCGCGTGTAGCGGGTCTTGGGATGGGTTCCCAGATGCGACTTCAGCACGTTCGTGGGAACGGCCGCCAGGCGCTTGCTGATCTCGCTGTGCGGGTCGTCCAGTCGTCCGAACAACCGGGCCCCCGTGGGGCAAGCTTCGACACACGCCGGCAATTCGCTCCGTTGCACCCGGTGGTAGCACCACGTGCATTTGTCCGCCACCCCGGTGGCTGGATTGATGAATCGCACGCCGTACGGACAGGCCTGCACGCAGTACGCGCAGCCGATGCAGCGCTCCGCGTCGACCAACTCGAAGCCCTCGGGTGAGGTCAGCGAGGCATGCACCGGGCAAACCTGGTTGCACGGCGCGTCGGCACAGTGATTACATAGTTTGGGCACAAAGTAGGCCTTCTCGACCAGCGCCGGATCAGTTGCCGGCAGTCCAGCACAGTGGTAACCGGTCTCCGGCACCAGGTCGACTTGGACGCGGCCATCCTTGAAGTGAACGTAGCGCTCGACCCAGGTGCGGTGATATCCCTGCGGCACGTCGTTTTCGTCTCGACAGGCGGTCAGACACTTGCCGCTTCCGACGCATTTCTCCGTATCCACTAAAAACGCGAACATCGCCGGTTGGCCCGGGTTCGGCCGGTGAGATGCGCTGGTCTCGGCCGCGTCGGCGTCTGCGCCCTCGACCCCTTCCCCGTCCGCCGCGACCGGGAGCACGGTGAGCGTCAGGCCGGCGAAGGTCAGCGTCGTCGCTCGCGCCAGAAAACGCCGCCGCGAGGCAAGCGGTTCACTTGATGCTTCATCTTGGCACATGGTGGTCCTCGCTGGCCTCCCGCGTCACGGCGCCGTGTTGTGTCCTCCGTGACACTCAAAGCACGTCTCCGGGTTGTTCGGTTCGGCGGCCCCTTGCTCCTCAAGGTGCATCGCCAGGTTGATCTTCTTGAAATGCTCGGGCATGCCCACGACCGCTTCGTGACAGGCCAGGCAAACCTTGCGGTCGCGGGTGATGTACAAATCGGCCTTAGTCAGGAAATTGCCGTCCCAGACGGCCGCGGGTGCGACGGCCACGCCAGGCGTCGCGGCTGCCGCGCGGGCCTGCGCAACATGATCTCGGCCGTGGCCATGGCAGTGGGCACAGCGGACGTTTTGGTGAAGCGATTCGGCCCGCTCCTGGGCAACGTCCTGATGGCACTCGTGACAGACGGCGTCGGACGGAAAGCGGCTGGGGCGGGCGGCGATCTCCTCCAGCGCTTCTGCCCTGTACGGTCCTTGGCGACCAAAGCTCTTTGGCGCCAGCGCCTCACGAGCCGTTAGCAAGCCCCAGGCGGCCAGGGCGACAAGCCCTGCCATGATCCACACGTGGCCAGTGGCAATTAGCAGTCGCATGGTGCGATCCAAAGGCCCCCTGATGCGCGGGCGCCGGTCGGGCGGACAACGGCGAAGGCGGCGCCCGTCGGCGACGCTGGACGACAGATTAGGATATATATATCCTGTTGATGGGCCGATCGCAAGATGCAAGTCCCTCGGCCGCAATTCGCCTCCAAAGGACTACTCGGCCATGCTACCGGTCGTCATCCTCGGCTTGGCGCTTTCGATCCTAGCCACCTCGGCCATCATGCTCGCCACATTGTTCGATGTGGCGTTGCGCCGACCCGCGAACAACCAACCTTGTGGTGCAAAAGCTCACCGCACACAGGCAGGCGACCGCGCTGCATGACGTTGGGCCGAGATCGCCGCGGAACGCCAAATAGCCTTCCACGATTCCGGGAGGAATTTCGTCGTAGTGGCGGCGTCTCGCCGCCATGGGCTTCGCAGTGGATGCCTTCGAGACAATTCTCGGCGGCCTCTCGCTGCCGCTACGGGGACGTCGCCTCCGCAAATCGTGTCAAGCTATTTAGCCCGCGCTCCGCAAGGGATTGGCTTGCAAGCGGCCTGACGCCGGCGACTGCCATCCCTCGCTCGCTGACTTGCGCAGCGGGTTGGACGGTCCGGCCGGTGCGCTTGGCGCCTGGGCCGGCGCGGCGGCGGTCCAACTCGCCTGCTCCGTTCCTCTGCCGCTGCTGGGCTTGGCGGCCAACGGCCGACGCTTGCCCGCTGTCGCGGCGCCGTCTACGGGCGGCAGGCGCTCGACATCGTCCGCCGGTACGAATTTGCGCGGCCGCTTGGGTTGGGCCGAGGCCATGTGCGTGGGGGCGACCGCGTCGCCACGCCGCAAGTTGCCACGTACGGCCGATGCGCTGTTGTCGACCGACACGTCAGGTTCGACCGGCTTCAACGGCCAACGGCCGACAACACCGCCGCGCTGCGTGCGGCTCGCGGACGCGCCCGTCGCTGCGCTGCGACGGGCCGGTGCGCGATGACGCGATTGCGGGTTCTCGACTCCAGGCGGCGCGGCAGGAGCGCCGTCGTCCAAATCCAGCGGCGGAAGATCGTCGAGCCCCTCGGGTTCCGCTGTCGGCGCCGGCTCTGTTTCCGGCGGCAACGCTTGATCGTCGGGCATGGCGCCCGGCTCATCCGGCGGTTCAATTTCCAGCGGAGGCAAGGCGTCGTCCATGGGCGCCGTCAGCGGTGCTTCATCCTCGGTCGGCGCCGTCAGCGGCGCTTCGTCCGGGGTGGCCGGCGTTGCGGCGGGAGGCGCTGCGGGCTCCTTGGTGGAGGGCGGTGGCGGCATTTCGTCGGCCGGCTGCTTGGCATCGGGCTTGGGCACGTCCTCGGCCGGTTTGGTCGGTTCAACCGGTTTTGGCGCAGCTTGGCTGCGAGGCATCACCGGCTGAGCCCAGTCGTGCGGCCAGCGGCGCCACTTGGGCGTGTAGTGGCCGAACGTGTCGGCGTTGTGCGGCGGAACCGGGGCGGTGCGTTTCGGCGCAATTGCCCCAACTTTTTGCGCCCTGGCGGTGCTCGCCACACACATCAGCAGCACAGCGGCCGCTAGGAGGCGAATCTTGAAGCTGCGGAGAGTCGTCGCGGCCATGTCAGGCGCTCCTGGTTGTGTCGTCCGTCGTGCCACAGCGGTGGTGGTGGTGGTCAGATCAGGCATACTCGTTGAGGCCGCCAAACAACCTGACTGCCGCCCTCGAACTCCCGTTGATTCCAGCCAGACGAGAAGGTTGTTTGTTGGACTCTAAAAGAATCCGCCCCCGCCAAGGCCAGCCCCGCCAAGGCCGGTCGGCAGTCGATTGGTGGTCTGCACCGTTTGCACGCCCAGCAAAGTGAACCCGAAGGCGTTTTCAAACGGTTGCAAGGCGGCTTGAACAAAAGTTCCGAACGCGCCGGTCTTATTCTCCGCGATGAACAAGCGGTCGCCCGGAAGAATCTGGTAATTGGAGGCGGTTGCCCCGCCGCGCGAGACGGCGCTCCAATCGACGCGCAAGATTTGATCGCGGCCCAAACAATCGGGCGCCGGCCGGGCGATCCACACATGCTTGGACGAATGCGGCTGCAAGCCGTTGACCTGAGATATGGCGTCGAGCACCGTTTCGTTGCCCGTGACCGGAAGCCGCAACAGGTTGTCACCCGCGCCCGCTCCCAATCCCTGCACCACGATGTAGTAGAACTTGCTGTTGTAGGAAAAGACGTCGATCGCCACCTCAGGCTCTTCTAAGAATTCCGCCAATCGCTCTTCGATGGCCCGCTGGGCTTCGTCCAGCGTCATGCCCGCCACATAGACGCGGCCGTACGTTCCCAGGTTGACGGTGCCATCCGGGCAAATCAAACGTTCGCCGCTGATCTGCTGCTTGGCCGCCGGCTCGCCTAGTGTGACGGATACTTCCGGCGCGCGGAGCACCTCCAACAATTGGTCGTAGATTTTCTTGGCGGCGTCATCGGTGGTCAGTCCGGCCACGTTGATGCTGCCGTACGACGGTCCAAGCTGGACATTGCCGCTTGGGTCCACTCGGTAGGCGGCAGCAATCGGTTCTTCGGGCAACGCCCCCTGCACCTGAATCAGTAAA
>CAYWTU010000481.1:0-4119 GCA_964461275.1 uncultured Pirellulales bacterium
GCAGGATGCGGAATGACTGGTCTGGTTCGGCGATATTGTCGTTGCGGAGCGTCACAAGAATCTGGGACGAGGTCTTACCGGCGGTGAATGTGATGACGCCCGATGCCGCGAGGAAGTCGGCCGAGGCAAAGTCGGGCGCGGAAGACGCTGCGCCCCGTGCCGTGCCGTTCTCCGTATTCCAGTGAACCGTGACGACACGTCCGCTGGGAGCGCTCAGCGTGACCGGAATCGTGATCGTTCCGACGGTCTCGGAAACCGGGGCGAGCGTTCCCAAGGAGACGGTCGGAGGGGTGTCATCGTCCGTGATGCTCCCGGTGTAGACTGCCGAGGCATCACCGCCTGCGAACGCGACATGACCCGGTTCCGACAGGGTTAGTTTGAAGGTCTCGTTGGCCTCGTCCAAGTCATCTGGGGCAATCGTGATCGGGATTTGAGCCGTCGTTTCGCCAGCGGGAATGGTGATTGTGTCGGTAGCCAAGGTCAGGTCGACGTCGAGGCCTGCTTTGGCAGCGCCGGCCGCCAGAGTCCAGCGGAACGTGACGTCCCACTCGCTTGCCGCGGACAATTGAACCGTTACATGCGTGGAGCCGGCCGACTCCAGGAGTGAGAACTGCCGGTTGCTGTCCGCTTCCGTTAGCGTGAGAGCCGGCGGCGCGTCGTTGTCCTGAATGGAATAGGTGTATTCCGTGTCATCTTCTAAACCTGCGGTAAGGCGGACAAGGACGACAGTAAACGGTTGGCTGTCTTCATCCAACGTATCGTCCACGATGGCGATGGGCAGCACAATTTCCGTCTCATCCACGGCGAACTGGAGCGTGCCGGGGAGCTGAGTGAGTTGGACGTCCACGTTTTCGCCTGTGCCGACGGTCGCACCATCCGTGAGTTGAGTGACGTTCCAGGTGAAATTGATCGGCACGAGGCTGGGGGCGGTCAGTTTGGCTTCGATGGTCGGCGAGCCGTTCTCGGGGAGCGGCTTGTCCTTGAGCACGAGCCGGGGCGTGGGGTCGTCCGTTTCGTGGACGGTGAAGCGGACCTTGTCGCGCGCCACTTCGTTGCCGAAGTTGTCGAACAGCACCAAGTCGAGCATCGTGCGGCCGATGGACAGGCCCTCGACGTAGAGGTCCTTGTGGAACGTTTTGGTGTTGGCGTCCTCGGTGATCGTGAAGCCTTGCTCAGCGTCATCCAACTGGTAGAAGAGCCAGTCGGTGGCCAGGTTCCACTCGGTTTCTTTCTGCGGGTCGGTGAAGATGCGGACGTTATCGCCGCCGGCGGTGGCGTCCAGGCGAAGTTTGTACGTGTTCAACGGTTGACTGGGCGCATTGGCCAACAGTTTGTCGAACACTGCGTCGAAGGCCACGGCGACCAAATCCGGATCGGCCGCCGTTCCGTTGTCATTGAGGTCCGATTCCTCGTTCTGGTCGCTGTCATTGTCGTTGACCCGGACGTGCCGACCGGTCTTGTCGAGGTCGGCTTCGATGGCCTCGTCCGACGCGTCGAGAGATTGATCGTTGTTCGAGTCGGTGGAGAGGTTGACGCCGAAGATGGGAGAGTCGTTGCCCAGGATATAAATCGTCGGAAGGCCCCCGTCGATGAACAAGCCGGCGTCAAGAAACACCGAGAGGGCTTCCGTCAATTCGGCCGCCGTGTCGTCCACGATGTTGATCGGAATTAGGAAGGGGTCGTTCGTCCCGGCGGGGAACCAAATGTTGCCGCTGGCCGGCCCCGACATGGTGAAGTCAGCCGGGGTGCTGGCGTCAAAGTAGCCCGTGCCGGAGAAGACGGACCATTGCACCCAGGTGTCGCCGTACTCCGTTGGATTGGTAAGCGAAATCTCGAAGGAGACCTGTCCGGCGTCCTCGCGAAACACGCCGCCAGTCCCGCGCAGCTTGGGTTGGCTGTCGTCGCTTTCGATTGTGACCGCCGCCTGGGTCTCCAGGAGCTTGGCGTTGACGGCGCTCGTCAGGCGAACTACGAAAAACTGGGTCGGTTCGGCAATATCGTCTTCGCGGATGGGAACCGTGATCGTCTTGGTCGTTTCGTTCTGGGCGGCAAGAAACGTCACCGAACCACTCGACGAGTCGAAATCTTGGCCCGCCAGCGCCGTCCCGTCCTGTGCGGACCAATACACGGTCACGTCGTTGCCGCTGGGCTGGGACAGTGAAATCACGAACTGGGCTAGCTGGGGCGGTTGGCCGTTTTGTTCCTGCACGGTCGGCGTCAGCGCGACGATCGATACGTCCACTCCGTCGTCGTCCAGGATCGTGGCCACGCCGACCGCGTCGGTCAGCGTGACGGACGGGTGGGTGGCGGCTGTGGCGGCAAGGTGAACCTCGAACTGCTCACCCGGATCGTCGGTGGAGTCTTGAATCAGGTTCACATTGACGAGCGCCGACGTCTGGCCGGCCGGAATTGTCACGGTTGCGTTGACAGCCGTTTGATAGTCGCTGCCGGCGGTTGCCGTGCCAGCGAAGGTGGACCAGCCGAGCGAAATGTCGTAGGGGCGAGCTTCGCTGATTGTGACGCTGAACTGGGCGCGGGGGTCGCTTTCGCGGGCGGTGCTGTCGGAAATCAAAACGGACAGCGGACCGTCGTCGTCCTGAATCGTGCCGACGGCGACGGGGTCCAACAGGTCGATCCCTTGGCTGGGGTTGGACAGCACGAAATAAAATGTTTCGGCGTCCTCGTCGAAGTCGTCGGGCGAGATGGCGAAGGGGAACTCGGCGCTCGTGTGACCGGCCGGGATCGTGAAAGTGCCGGAACTCTGTGCGTAATCCGAGGAACCGGCAGTGGCGGCCGGATAGCCGCTGGGCGCAGCGCTGGTGGCTTCCCAGTCGAACGTGACGTCTTGATCGCTGGGTTGACTCAGTTCGACTACGAACGTTATGCCGGCGGAGTATTCGGCGGCCGACTGGTCGGCCACCGTGAGCCCCGGATTCGTGCTGCTGCGAACCGTGAGGTGGACGGAGTCCTGGTCGAGCGGCACAGGCTGGCCTTGCACCAAGGCTGTAAGTTCAAAACGGAGATCGACTTTGCCGCCATTGGTTCCCGCGATGTAGACCGTGGCTGGCACGGCCGATGCCGGCCACTGGATGATGTTCGTGGGATTGCTTGAAGACCAGAGCGGAGAACCGGCCGTCGAGTTGTTGGGCCAGATGGCGATGGCGTCGCCCGGCGTTGAATCGACGACAAGCCGAGCCAACAGGTCGCTTGTCGTTCCTGCCGAAGCGACCCACAGTTCGACCGGCGTCAACTGGCCTGCACTCGCCAGAACGATATTTCCCGGCAAGTTGGCTTCGGCGGGATCGTCGGGCACAGTTCCCAAAGCGCCATCGCCGTTGGCGACAAAGTCGATGTCCACAAGACTTCCGGGAGTAACGTCGTCGTCGAGAATGGTTACAATGCCCGTGCCGTGACTGGACGACCAGTTGAACAGGGTGACATGAAACTCTTCCTTCAGTTCGGCGGTCTGATCGTTGACGAGCGGAATAGACAACGCCCAGGTGGTCTGGAGGTCGGCGAACGTGTACCAAACCGAGGAATTGGTTGGCGGCACGTAATCTGTGTTTGGTAGAGCGGAATCGGACAGGACGCCCAGATTCACGTCGATGGGCACACCCTGCACCTGTCTGCTCAGGGTTACCAGCACGTCGGCTGTGCCGTCGTTCTCATGCACTGTCAAGTCGCCGACGCGAATTTCCGGAAGTGCGTCGTTGTTTTGGATCGTCACGCTGGCCTGACTGTGGGCCAAGCTAGCGCCGACGGCGGTGGTAAGAACGATCGAAAAGCCCTGGTGGGGCTCATGGATGTCGTCGTCATGAATCGGAACCCAAATTTGGGCGCGATTCGTGCCGGGCGCGAATTCGACCTTGTCACTGCGCGGCACGAAATCTTCGCCCCCCTTGGCGGAACCGTTCTGAGTCGCCCAATGGACGGTCACGGGATCGCTCGACGGCACAGACAGAACCAGGTCGACGACGGCATACGAGTCGACTCCTTCGGTCACGGTCAGGCTGAGATTGCTGATGTCGACGGATCGCGGGGGCTCGTCGTCGTCCTGAATGGTTCCCGTCGCCAAGCCGTCGGCGATTGCGGAACGGCAGAGAGCGAGGCCCTTGCCCT
>CAYWTU010000482.1:0-4114 GCA_964461275.1 uncultured Pirellulales bacterium
TTTCTCATCTCAAATACGCATTTCTTCAACTTACCGACCAGCAGCGCCAGGCAGATCGTGACCATGCCGACCATTTCCGTCACCGGCCGGGTCAAGCCGTCGTACCAGTTGATCTTCATCGCCCGACGATAGAAGCTCTTGCTGTTGATATGAAAGCGACGGCGCTCGTGCCGCTCCATCGTGAACGCCTTGACCACTTTGATCCCCTGGAACGTCTCGTCCAGGATGTTGTACACCTGCGACATGTTCTCCATCGCCCGACGATTGGCCTTCTTCAGCGACTTGGCCAAGCGGTTGACCAGCCACGCCGCCGGCGGCGCCACGATCATGGTGAGCAGCAGCAGCCGCCAGCAGACCATGCCAGCGCCGACCAAACAGGCGATCATTTTCAGCGGCTCGCGAACCGCCTTGCCGAACAGATTCCGCAGGCCGCCCGCCAAGGCCTCAACGTCGTACGTAAACCGGGTCATCAGCTCGCTCGTGCCGCCGTTGCCGAACGCGGCAAGCTGCATCTTGAGCGTGTGGCGATAGAACCGCTTGCGAAGGTCAAACACCGCCAGGTTCGTCATCCGGCCAATCAGTACGGTGTGCAGCACGAAGAAGACGCTCTTGATGACCGTGCCAACGAGCAACAGCGCGATCATCAATGCCAACGTGGAAAATGCGCCGGCCGGCAGGTGTTGGTGCAGCCAAGGCGCTATCCGGGCATAGCGCTCGGCCGCCCTTTGCTCGGCCGCCAACCTGTCGGCGGCCACGCGGGCTTGCGTCTCGAGCGACTTGCGTTCCGCCCCGGCTGCCTGTTGCGCCGCCTGCTCCAGCCGGGTCTGCTCGTGCGCGATCTTGGCCGCGGCCTTTTGTGCGGCCTCGCGCTCGCCATCCGCCCATTGCCCAAACGACTTGCCCTGAAACACGACCTCGAACACAGGATAGATCGTGCTGATGTTGCCGCCCCAGGTCAGCGCTACTCCCAGCGCGCAAGCCACCGAGGCCGCGAAGGTCCAGCGATAACGCAACACCAACCAAATGGCGCGACCAAAATTGTTCATCCGGCTTCCTTGCTCTCGCAGCGTTGTCGGCGCGCGCAGGCGCTCCAGCGGACAGCCGCCGGTACAACTCCTTGCGCAGCGTCGCCGCTCCAAAACCCGTGTCAGCAACCGGCCTTGTAGCAAAACGAACTGCGCGGGCCAAGGTCGCCGGTCGGCAGTGGCCCGCGGAAGATGGTTAAGACAGGAACTCTGGGGCACAGCCCGGCAGCACGCCTTGGCTGGCACGCATCGCAGAAGCTGGTCAGCCAGAAATCAGCCGCACATGCTGCACTCCGTGCTCGACCATCCAACGCAGCCAATCTTCCTGCTCCTCGCTCAGTTCGACCTCGGTCGAATGGGCGCTGTCCAGCGGCGACGGCAGGCGAAACACCCCGTCGTCCAACCATTCACGCGCCCGGTCCAGGATCACCCAGTACTCCCCCGCCGGCAGCGTCGGCGCCCCCGCCTCGCCCGGCAGGCTCATGAAATAAACGATGTCGTGCCGGAACCGGTCGGGCATGGCATACCCCGCCAAATCGGGTCGGTCGACCGCTTGAACCACTAAGGACATCCGCAAGCGCCCCGTTGGAATGGGATGGAAGTAAGCGTTGTAAGTATAGGCCCATCGCGAAGTTGGGTTCAATCGGCCCGATCGGCTGGACTGGCCCGGCTCGGCCAATCGATGAATTGCCCTAGATAGTAGAGTTCAGCAGGCTCGAGTTCCCCTGACACACCTCCGCGGACCGCCACATGGACAACGCCGAATTCCCAGTGCAAAGGGCGCCACGGTCACCGCTTGGCCGCGTATTTTCCAGAACGGCGGCGATGGCCCTAGCGATGACCGGCCTGGCGTTATTCGATCTGGTCGTCGTGCAGTCGGCCGCCGCCCAGATTCCCAGTTGGGAGCAGGTCGAAAAGACGTTCCGCAAACACTATCCGGCCCTTCCCAACGGCGCGGTTCCCGCGGGCCAAGCGCCACCATTAGTCACCTACAACACCGCCCGGCGGATCTTCTACGAATTGTGGGAACAGCGCTGGAACGTCAGCGATCAGGCCGAGATCCTTAAGCTCTGTCCGCAGGACAACAGTTTTCTGGTTCAGCAATGCCTGTCGCCTGGCGGCCAGAAGTTCCTCAAGCAAGCCGCCGACCCCGCCGCGGTCTACGACAAGCTCGAACGGATGGCGAGCCTGCCCGAAGGCCAGCAGAAGATTCGCGATCTCCTGGCCGGCCCCCAAGGGCACCACGACATGCTCAACTACATGCTGGGCCGCCAAGGCAGTCAGATGCTCTTTGAAAACGGCACAGCCCATCCGGCCGCTCGCGATTTCAACAAACCGACGGGCAAAATCTATTCGCCTGAGGCGTTGCTCCAGCGCATCAAGAAGAGCCACGCCTACGACGTCGAAGTCGAACAGCGCCGATGGCATCGCAAGTAGCGGGGCGTCCCGTTACCTGGCCCTGCGCGGCGGCACGTTTTCTCTGCCCACCGGCCGCTGCGCCACATGCGCCGGCGTCATTTCCGCCTCACTGGCGACCCGCTCGACTCGCTCGATCACAATCGGATCGACGGGCAGTAACTCGAATCGCAAGGTGTTTTTCGTCGCCGCTTGGCCGATGCGATCGATCACTTCGAGCCCTTCGACCACCTCCCCAAACACGCAGTATCCGTACTCTTCCGCCATCTGCGAGCGGTGATCCAACTTGGGGTTGTCGGCCAAGTTGATAAAAAACTGGCAGGTAGCGCCGTGAATCCGATCGAACGGCCGCGCCATGGCCACCGTCCCTCGGCGGTTCGACCGTGCAGGATGCGATTCGTTCTCGATCGGCGGTCCGACCGCTTTTTCTTCCAACTCAGCCGTGAACCCGCCCGCCAAAACCATCCTCCCCGGCACAATCTGGTGCACAATCGTGCCGTCGTAGTGCCCGTCGTCCACGTAACCTAAAAAATTGGCGACCGTTTTGGGGGCCGACTGCGGCCAAAGTTCCATGACGATGTCGCCCAGTGTGGTCTGCACCCTGATGCGCGTCCGCCGTTCGACACCCGCCTCAATCGGTTCGCCTGCTTCAGGCAACTCCGTTTCGGCGAACGCGACAATGCCGGTTTGGCTGGCGGCGTCCGCGGCCGAATCAACGACGTGCGACTCGGACGAAACGTTGGCCTGCTCGGCCGGCTTCTGAGAAGTATGTCGGGCCGCCAGGCGGTCGAGAACGCCGACTGGCTTTGGCGCGCCCTGAGCACGCTCGTCGCGAGCCGCCCGGCCACAACCGCTTGCAGCCACCGCCAACAATCCCATCCCTATCGCAATCCGCACGCCCGCTTGCATTGGATACACTCCGTCGCACATCGATGTTGTCCGTCGCCGTACGGTCCCGCAAGTCGTTGGCCAAAGCTGGCTCGATCGCTTGGCCCGTCGATCAGGGCCGCCCAACTTGGACCGGCGAGGCGCGACATCTTGGAGGCAATTCCCACATGACGCAACGGCGTTTTGGAAAACTGGCGGAACTGGCGAGACTGGGCGCAGGGAAATTCGCGGAGCGCCACCGCCCGTTACCGACGTCGTGCCGCAAGAAGCGCTCGCGCTTGTGCGGCGTGCAAACCGGCAACTCAACGCAAATTGCCTGGCTTGTATTCTTCTGGCAAAATAGGAAGGATGCACTCGCGCTGGTTCAATCCGCTGGTAGTCATGTTCTGGCTCAGCACGATGACGTGGCTGATCGCGGAGAAAGTCTTACCGCCATTGATCATCGGCGAGCCCCCCAGCTATCGCAGCATCCTCCGCCAGTCCAAGGCCGGCGGCAGTCCCGAGCACAGCCAGTGGACGTTGTATTGGAACGGTCGCGAGGTGGGTTCAGCCACCACCCGCGTCGAACTTCACAAAGACGAGCTGACGGAGATCGTCAATCGGGTTCATTTCGACGACCTCCCCTTGGAGGAAATGACTCCGCTGCGAATGGGGGCCTTCGTCAAGTCCATCCGCGGCAACCAGCCGTTGACGTTGGACGCCGAGAGCCGTGTGGCGATCGACCCGTTGGGTCAACTAGAGCAGTTCCATTCCAGCGTCGATTTTGGCGGCATTAAGGAAGCGAT
>CAYWTU010000483.1:0-4113 GCA_964461275.1 uncultured Pirellulales bacterium
GCCGCACTGCGCAGCCCCCGCGCAAGCGGCCTGTGGAGAGGCAATCTACCGGGTGACTACTTTTTCTTGGCTGCCGGTTTCTTGGCCGGTTTAGGCTTCGCGGCCGGCTTGGCCTTGGCAACTGCCTTGGCCTTAGCGGCCGGCTTCTTTTTGGCGGGCTTTTTGCTGCCGCTGGTTTTCTTGCCGACTTCGCTGGGGCCGAAGATGCTATCCCAGTTCTTAGAGAACTCGGGGGACGGGCCAGAGCGAACGATGGGGCCGCTCATGCGGTATTTTCTCCTTGAGACGCGTGACAGGGGCGAAAATGAAGCCCTCATTCTAGGAATGCGACGGCGGCGTACAAGCGAACCGGCCGCGGCTCGCCAGTTTGCGAACCTCCGCGACGGCAAAATTTGAAGCCCGCCGGTCCGCGACGTACCATGGAACCCTACGGACTCGGCCGTTGGCCGCAAGTCTAGTGGCCGATTTTTCGTGATTATTGAGGCGGAATTGCTATGCGACAGCAACTGGGTGCAATTTTGATGGCGGCAGCGACGGTGGCCTTGGGCGGGGCGGCGAGCGTGTGGGCGGATGGTCCGCCGACGCTGGCCACCCACAAAACCTGGGTCACATCGCTGGCCTTTGCGCCGGACGGCCAAACGTTGGCCACCAGCGGCGGGCAATCGTTGCTGTATCGTCCCGGCGAGGTTCGGCTGTGGGATCTGGCCAGCGGTCAACAGAAGGCCGAATTGGCCGGCCTGACCAGCGCCATCTGGTCGGTCGCCTTTTCACCCGACGGCAAAACCTTGGCCACTGCTTCGTACGACAAGCAAGTCAAGTTCTGGGATGTGGCCACGGGTCAGGAACGGGCCACGCTGTCGGGTCACAATCATTGGGTTATCGACGTGGCATTCTCGCCCGATG
This sequence comes from uncultured Pirellulales bacterium, assembly GCA_964461275.1. Lineage (GTDB taxonomy): Bacteria > Planctomycetota > Planctomycetia > Pirellulales > CAYNRE01 > CAYWTU01. Next base: position 904 of record CAYWTU010000483.1, read on the forward strand.
GCGCCACGCTAGCCAGCGCAGGCGAAGACGGCACGATCAAACTCTGGGACGTCGCTGCCGCCACCCACAAGGCAGACCTCGCCGGCCACACGGGCATGGTCCGCTCGCTGAGTTTCGGCGGCAGCCTTTTGGCCAGCGGCGGCAGCGACAAGACAGTCCGGCTTTGGGATCTGGCCACCAACACTGAAAAGGCCAAACTAGAGGGACACACCGACGCGGTCTGGGCGGTGGCGTTTTCGCCCGACGGGGCGACTCTTGCCAGCGCCGGCGCAGACAATAGCGTGCGACTGTGGGACGTCGCCTCGGCCGCGGCCAAGGGCACCCCGCTGACAGGCCATAAGAACTGGGTTACATCGTTGGCCTGGTCGCCCGACGGCAAATGGCTTGCGTCGAGCGGCTACGATCGCGCGGTGCGGCTGTGGGATGGTTCGACGGCCAGTGCCGCCGGCGCCTTGGAAGGCCCGAAGAGTACGATCTGGGCGGTGGCGTTCTCACCAGACGGCAAGACGCTCATGGCCGGCACGCACAGCGACTCGCTGCTGGCTTGGCAACCGGTGTTTGTCTGGCAGCCCAAGACCTGGGCTGCGCCCGCAGCTACCGAACCGCCGGCTGCCGCCCCGGCAGCGGAACCACCGGCCGCCGCCCCACCTGCCGATGCAGCCCCCGCTGCCGAGAACCCGGCCGAACCGGCCAAAGCCGAAGAGAAACCGGCGGGATAGGGTGCAACCGTCCACCAATTTTGATTTTTTCTTTAATAGCGTAAGTTGTTTTCTGGAAACAACTTGACTGCTGAACCGGAAACCTTGCTTTAACGGTTCTCGGATCGTTAAAATAAAATGGCGATTTCTTAATAGCCACCATTTCTGGTGGGTTCTACGCGCGATGGCCAAGGCAGGCGGAACATGGACGCAGGCAAGTTCAAAGAGAGCCCGGGACGGTTGGCGCGCATCACAGTGCAGGGGTCCGAGGACTGGGCATTTGTACCTGATCCATTGCCTCCGAACTGGACCATACCCGACGGGCTCTGGCCTCACGTGGTGCTGGCCAAACAGTTGATTGGAGAATTGGGTGGAGTCGGTCGGACGTTGCCGAATCCCGCGCTGCTCTTGCGACCGCTTTCCACACACGAGGCAATACGGTCATCTCGGCTCGAAGGCACATACGTGACATCCCGGGAACTGTTCCTATTCGAGCTTGACCGACCGCCGCACGGGACCGCAAACGACCTGGACCAAAGTTCGCTTGAGGTTTTCAACTACAAACGGGCGCTCGACCTGGGGACAAACGGCGAATTGCCTCTCGCTCCGTCTCATTCGCGACATGCACGCCGTGTTGCTGAAGGGCGTTCGAGGTCGAGATCGTTCGCCCGGTTCGTTTCGAAAAGATCAGGTCGCGATTGGCCTGGACCGTCGGTTCATCCCGCCGCCGCCACAAGACGTCCTGGGATGCCTCGACGCCTTTGAGAAACACCTCCACAACACCAGCACGAGCATCGACTCACTCGTGGACTGCTTTATGGCTCACTATCAATTCGAGTGCATCCATCCGTTCGCCGACGGAAACGGCCGCATTGGAAGGGTTCTGTTGAGCTTGATGATTCAACAGCGGTGCCGGCTTTCACTGCCCTGGTTGTACTTGAGCGCGTTTTTTGAGAAGCACCGCGACGAATACATTGAGCGATTGTTTCAAGTCAGCGCAATTGGCGATTGGACTGGGTGGATCGATTTTTGTCTTCGCGCCGCGATCGAACAGGCTCAAGACACCATTCAAAGATGCGACGAGTTGCAGCGCATCAAAGCCGAATTTGCCGAATCAGTGCAACGGGCCGGCGGCAGTGTTCGGCTGGCCCAAATCGTCGACATGCTGTTGGAGTCGCCGTATGTGCGCACCGCGGACCTGGCGCGACGGCTCAATGTGACGTACCCCACGGCCGACGAGGACGTGCGGCGGCTATGCGACGCGGGAATCCTTCAGAAACTGGATCAGAGCTCGCGGAAGACCTATTTCGCGCCTCGAATTCTCGAAACGGTTTACGCCGGTCTCGACTAGTTGCACCCCATGGGGCAGACCAGCACGGCGAGGCAGCACCAGCCGCTTCCGGCTAACCACAGATTATGTTGTTCGCTGCTGTGCCGTCTGCTTCAAAGAATGTTGCAAATTGATTTTCGCGAGCATAGGATTCGGTCTTTCGTTCATAGCGGACGGCCAGTTGGCCGTGCCCAAAGGTTGGCGGATCGCGAAGTTTGAGGATCGCGCCGCCAGGCATTTTCCATGGGGGGAGCGTCGATGCGTGGAATTCTGATTGCGGCTCGGGGAGGGGGCATCGGAAGATTGGTTTCGTGGCTGATTCGGGTTGTCATTTACGACATTTGCATCACGACCATTGCCGAGGTTCTGGGCGTGTCGCGACTGGTGGCGCTGTTTATCTTCCTGGGTATTCTGACCGTCGTCGCGACGGTGGGATACGTGTTTAAGCAAAAGTATGCTCCGGGCGTGGAAGACGCTTAGCGCGGATGGGTCACGCGACCGGCCTGCATGCCGCATCGTCAAAGGAACGCTGGAAAACAACGTAGGAAAGTCGACGCCTGCGCCAGTTGGTGCTTGCGCAGACGTCGCCGTGACGCATGCAATATCGTTTGGAGCACGCGCCGGTCTTCTCCGTGTTGGTGATCCAACTCGACGCCGGTGAAGTCGCCGTTGCGCAGCCCGGAAGCATGTTGAGCATGACCAGTGGGATTCAGGTGCGGGCCAAGCTGGGCCGCCAGGGAAGCCGGCACGGTTGGTGGAGCGGCGTGAAGAACGTGCTTGGTGGAGAAGGGTTCTTCACTACGGAGTATTGCTCGAAAAGCGAGGCCCAGACCTTGGTCTTGGCCCCCAACTCGATGGGCGACATTTTGGCGCTCCCCCTGGTGGACAAGGGCTATTACCTGACTCGCGGCTCGTACCTCGCCAACCTGGGCGACTGCAACTTGCAGCCCAAGTATGGCGGCATGAAGGGAGTAATGTCGAAGAAAGGGCTCTTTCTTCTGCACGCCTCCGGCGACGGGGTGGTGTTTTGCCAGACGTATGGCGCCGTGGTGGAACGTGAACTAGCGCCCGATGAACATTTGTATGTCGACAATCGATTTGTCATCGCGTTTTCAGATACCGTTCGCTATCAACTGGTCAAAGCGTCGAACTCGGTCAAAGATTCGCTGATGTCGGGCGAGG
>CAYWTU010000484.1:0-4111 GCA_964461275.1 uncultured Pirellulales bacterium
TCGGATTGCTTGGGCAAGTCGGCGCCGCCCGACTCGACCATGAACACCAAGGGCAGGCGGTTTTGCTTGGCGATTTCCAAACCGCGAAGGGTCTTGTTCAGGCCGAACGGGTTGACCGATCCGCCGCGGACGGTCGGGTCGCTGGCCATCACCAAGCACTCGACTCCGGCCACGACGCCAATTCCCTGTACGCCGGAGCCGCCGACGTGGTACTCGGTGCCGGCGGCCGCCACCGTGGACAGTTCTAGAAAGGGAGTGTCGCGGTCCAACAGCAGTTCGATCCGCTCGCGCGGCAAGAACTTGCCGCGCTGATGGTGCCTGGTGACGTACTTTTCCCCGCCCCCGCCGCGGGCCTGCGCTTGGAGAGCGTCGAGCTCTTGCAGCTTGGCCAAGACCGACTCGCGGTTAGCCTGGTAGTTGCGATCGCTGGCATTTAGCTTGGAACCAACAACTTGGCGCAACACGGCGAACGGCTCCTGGCCAATGGCTTAGGTGTTGGGCCAGATGCCGGGCCGATGGGTGCGGCGGACTCTGGCGGTTCAAAGAAACAATGAAGCTAGCCACTGCGCAGGGCATCGTCAACGAGCGGAAGGTCAAAACGGCACGCCAGGGGCTGCGTCCTGGGTTCTGCGACCGCTGGCCAGACCGGTGATTGCCGTGGATAATCAGTCCCGGCGTGCATGTTCGATTCTTTACGGTAACTGACGGTTGTGGCCCGGTAGGGAGACGTGAACTTGATGGTTTCAAAAGGGCCGTTGTCGGCCGTGCTTCTTGCCGGCGTGTTGATGATGGGCACGCGCGTCCCAGCGGAGCCAACCGCGCCGGCCGTGTCGTCGTTTGCGCCCATCGTTGAATTGGAGACCATCATTCGCGAGCTGGTGAGCGCTTCCGTGCCGCGCGTGAAGGACGAAGCGGCTTACCGTTCGGGACAGCAGCAACTGGCCCGCGACGCAAATACGTTGATCGTCTTGGCCGTGGCGTTGGGATTGCACGACGCGGACGCGGCACTGAAACCCCAAGCGGGCGATCTTGTGGAGGCGGCCGAGGAGTTGGCGGCGGCCGGTTCACTCACCGAGGCGCAGGCGGCGGTCGCAGCGCTGGACACGGCTCTGGGCGCGGAAGCGGCCCCGCAATCGGCACATCCTACTAGTTGGGAAAACTCCGCTTCCCAAGACGAGCTGATGAAACAAGTCGCTTTCCTGCAGGGCAAAATCAAGCGTGGGGCCCGCGGCGCGCGGTTGGCCAGTACGGCCGAAGAAAACGCCCGACTGGCCACCGTCTTGGCGGTGATCGCCCGCGCGGTCGAGTTCGACACGGTGGGGATCGAAGGCGAGCAACCATTGTCGCAGTGGCGGAAGCTGTGCGGACAAATGCGCGACGCCTCGACGGCGGTGCATGCGGCGCTCACGGCCAAGGACGCGGCCGCTACCGCTGCCGCCCTAACGCAATTGGAACAAAGCTGCACCGCCTGCCATCAGGTGTTTCGCCCCGACTTGCCCTAGTCACGACCAAGGCCGGGTCGTCACCGTCTGTCCGGCCGGCGGATAACGGACGAAGCGATACGGTAAACCCTAGGGGCCCGTCCCTTACCACGATCGGTTATGGGATAGGCCCCAAGATGTGCGCGGCTGCGGCGCTGGAGTGCGCGACGTTTCGGCGTCGCGCGTGCTGATTGGCCAAACTTTGCGGTCGCGGCGCCGCGTCTATTTGCAGAAGATTCACCTCCCCCGCGCGGAACCGGTGGTATGCTTCCTCAGCCAACGGATGGTCCAGTGGGAACTCGTCGCACTATGCTGCAGAAACATCGTTCGCTTCATTATTCGCACCCGCTCCCTTACGGCGCGATTGTGCTCGATCGCGGCGTGCAGTTTGTGATCTTCAGCCGCAGCGCCACCAGCGTCCGCGTCTTGCTGTACGATCACGTGGACGACCGCGAACCGGCCGACGTCTTGCACCTCGATCCGCAGCACGATCGCTGGGGCGACATCTGGAGCTTGTGGGCCCCCGACCTGGGCCCAGGAGCGCTCTATCACCTCCAGGCCGACGGTCCTTGGGATCCGGCGCGGGGGCACCGCTTCGATGGCCGAGCGCGGCTCATCGACCCCTATGCCCGGGCGCTGGCCGGCAACTTTCTGCCCTGCTACGACGGCGTGGTGCGGCCGCCCAAGTGCGTCGTTGTCGAAGACCACTTCGATTGGCAAGGCGACCGCCACCTACGCCGAGACGTGGCCGAAACAGTGATCTACGAGATGCACGTCCGGGGGTTCACCAAATCGCCCACCAGCGAAGTGCAGTTTCCTGGAACGTACTTGGGCGTGATCGAAAAGATCCCGCATCTCAAGTCGCTGGGAATCACCGCCGTCGAACTGATGCCGGTGATGGAATATCCGATCAACAGTTGCCTGGGCGACGCCAACTACAAGCCGAACTACTGGGGCTACGACCCGATGGCGTTCTTTGCGCCGCATCGGGGTTATGCCGTCGACCCGGCGCCCGGCGCCCAGGTGCACGAGTTCAAGCAAATGGTTCGGGCGCTGCACGCGGCGGGGATCGAAGTGATCTTGGACGTGGTGTTCAATCACACGGCCGAGGGGAACGAGCTGGGGCCGACCTTGAGCTTCAAGGGGCTCGAGAACCAGGTGTACTACATGCTCGAGCCCGGCACGGGACAGTACAAGAACTACTCCGGCTGCGGCAACACGGTGAACGGCAATCACCCGATCGTCCGCGAGATGATCTTTTTGTGTCTGCGACACTGGGTATTGAACTATCACATCGACGGCTTTCGTTTCGATTTGGCCTCGATTCTCAGCCGCGACCGCAACGGCCATTTGGTTCCCAACCCGCCCTTGGTCGAGGCGATCGCCGAAGACCCGCTCCTTTCCGACACCAAGATAATCGCCGAGGCGTGGGACGCGGCCGGCGCCTATCAGGTGGGCTCGTTCTCCAACGTCCGCTGGGCGGAGTGGAACGGCCGCTACCGCGATGACGTGCGACGGTTTTGGCGCGGTGATGCACACCTGACCGGGGCCTTGGCCACCCGCATGGCCGGCTCCAGCGACCTGTACGAGCCAAGCGGCCGCCGGCCGTATCACAGCATCAACTTCATCACCTCGCACGACGGCTTCACGCTCAACGACTTGGTCAGCTACAACGAGAAACACAACGAGGCCAACGGCGAGAACAATTTCGACGGCGACAACAACAACTACAGCTACAACTATGGCGCCGAAGGTCCTACGCGCGTCAAGCAGATCGAGCAGATTCGCCAGCGACAACTCAAAAACTTCTTGGCCACGCTACTGTTGAGCCACGGAATTCCTATGTTGGTGTTTGGCGACGAGTGTCGTCGTACGCAGCGAGGCAACAACAACGCTTATTGCCAAGACAATCCGCTGAGTTGGTTCGATTGGAAGCTGGTCGAAAAGAACGAGGAATTGGTCCGCTTCACCCGTGAGCTGATCGCGTTCCGAAGGCGGCAGCCGACGGTCCGTCGACGGACGTTCCTCAAGGGGGCATCCACCGCGCCCGGCGTACTGCCCGACGTCAGTTGGTATCATCCATTGGGATACACGATGGACTGGAGCCAAGACGAATCGGGGCTTACCTGTCTGCTGGGGCGCGTGCTCAACGAGCAGCGCAATGGGCCGGGGCGCGACGTGATGATCATGATCAACGGCGGGGCCGAACCGCGGGACTATACCGTGCCTGCACCGGCCCTGCGCATCCCCTGGCGATTGCTGGTCGATACCGCCGCCGCCGCCCCGCGCGACATTTTCGGGCCCGGCGAGGGACCGGCGTTGGCGGTGAGCAACCGAATGCGCCTGGAGGGGCGATCGATCGTCTGTTTTGAATCGGCCGACTGACGCCGCAAACCGGCGCCTAGGGTGTTTTTCCCTGAATTACAGCGGTTTCTCGCCCGAAACTTGTGGCCGGTTGACCGGGTAACTATGATTGCTTCGCAGGCTATGGTTGCCCGTTGGCGGTTGGCCGCCTCGGCCCGTTGCCCCAAGGCGACGCGGGCGACGGCGAAGTACGCTTGGCGACGCTTCCTCCCCTCCCCGCTGGCGCGTCCGACACTGGCCTAGCCAACATGGCTTGTCCGGGGCCT
>CAYWTU010000485.1:0-4100 GCA_964461275.1 uncultured Pirellulales bacterium
AGATGCTCGTGTCGCCCAAGACGGCGGTCTGCACGGCACGGGCCACCTCGGCGTCGGTCATTTTCATCAATCCCACCACGCCCGGCCGCGGCTCGATGACCAATTGCGGCGCGTCGGGGCGATAGTCGCTGCGGGCCTCGACCGTCCCCGGCACTTTGGCCAGTTGCGCCGCCATCGCCCGCGAAATGCGGCCCAGTTGTTCCAAATTCTTGCCCGTCAGGCGGACCGCCACGTCAAATCCGCCGGGCGGGCCTTCTTCGATTTGTTCGACCCGGAAGCTCATGCCGGGAACCATTTTCACTTTGCTGCGAATCTCGTTGATGATCTCGATTTCGCTCCGCTTTCGTTCCGATGGCGGGACCAGCTCGACCATCACCTTGCCGAACTCCGGGCCCATCGCCGGATCGGTCTCCAACCGCGACGCCAGCGCCGACGATGAACCAATGGCCGTCACAAAATGCACCAGCTCACCGGTCTTTTTTAAGTCGTGCAGCGGGGTAGTGATGGCCTCGGCCGCTTTAGCCGTTTGCTCGAGGCTGTAGCCCAACGGCATTTCAAAGCTGATCTCAAATTGCCCGCGGTCGCTGCCGGGGAAGAAGGTGTAGCCCACAAACCGGTAATACAGCATCATGCCCGCCCAGGTGACCGACATCGCACACGCGGTCATGATCACGTAGGGGTGCGCCAGCGACCACCGCAGCACTTTGATGTAGCCGCGATAGAACGGGGCCCACAGACCTTCCACCAGGTTGCTCTCAGCGGCGGCGTGCGAACCGGGCTTGCCGGCAGGCGCCTTGTAGTTCTTAAACCACCACACCGCCAGCACGGGCACCAAGAAATGGTCCGTGATCAAAGACCCTGCCAGCGAAATGCTGACGACAATCGGCAATACGCCCAAGAAATCGCCCATGATGCCGGGCACCAATAGCATCGGCAGGAAAGCGGCCACGGTGACCAAGTCGGCCGCGAAGACCGGCACCGCCACTTCGTTCACACCCAACTTGGCCGCGTCGGACGAACTGTAGCCCAGTTCCAGATGTCGATAGATGGCGTCGGCCACGATGATCGCGCCGTCGATGACCATGCCGCTGGCCACAATGTAGGCGAAGATCACCATGTTCGAGATGGCGTAATTGGCGAAGAACAAGAACACCAATGACACCGCCATGCTGAACGGGATGGCGATGATCACCAGCAGCGACACCCGCAGCCCCATGGCAATCCCCAGCACCAGCAGCACCACGGCCCCGCCCACCAGCGCGTCGGACCCTAGGTCCTCGAACATCTGGGCGATCTCCTGCGAGACATCGCGGGTGCAGGAGAAACGGATGTGCGGAAACTGCTCCTGCACCTGCGCCACGCGCTCTTTGATGAGCTTGGCCGTGGCCAAGGAGTTGATATCGGCTTCCTTGTTGACGATGATCGTGGCGCTGTTCTCGCCGTCGAGCTGCGCGTAGTTCATCAGCCGCCGGTAAGTGTCCTGAACTTCGGCCACGTCGGAGATCGTTATCAATCGGCCGTCGCGCTCGGCGACGATCGCCCGGCGAATGTCTTCCACGTTGCGAAACCTGGTTTCGTTGTGGATTTGCAGGTCGTACTCGGACGAGTTCAACGTCCCGCCAGGCAATTCGGCGTGAAACGCGGAAAGTGTGTTGCGAATGTCGTTGATGCTGAGCTTGAACTGCTGCATCAGGTGCGGATTCACGCTGACGTGAATCTCGCGCTCGCGGCCGCCGAATAGCTGCGTGTTCGAGACGCCCGGAATCGTTTCCAACTCGTCCTGCACGTCCTCGGCAATCTGCTTGAGCGTACGCTCGTCAAATCCCTTCGGGCCGGCCATCGTGACCAGCATGATCGGCGAGCTTTCGAAGTTGATGTCGTTGACGCTGGGCTGCACCTCGCGCCCCAACGGCAACTGCCGGCGGACCTCGTTGACCAGATGCTCGACATCGTCACGGGCACGCTTGGCGTCCACCCCGTCCAGAAAGATGACCTGGGTGACGCTGCTTCCCCGCATGCTGGTCGAGGCGATGAAGTCGACGTTGTTGAGCCGTTGCAACGCGTCTTCGATTTTCCGCGTGACCTGTTCTTCGACTTCCGTGGGCTCAGCCCCGGGATAAGGCACCGCCACCAGCACGATCGCCGTGTGGATGGGGGGCGTCCGCTGCACGGGAATCTTGTACGCCGCCAGAATTGCCAGCAGGAACGTCAGGATCGTGAAGACCCACGTCACCTTGGGATAATCAATGGCCTTGTCGCTGATTTTCATGGCGCGAGGGAAGGGAATGCGGGCAGCGGCGGCGATATAGCGCGCGGCGGCCAGTCGTTTGCTGGCGAACCACCCATTGTATTTGGGCCCGGCAAGGGGCTCAACGGCGGGCTACCACAACAGCCGCCCGCCGTCGATCACCACGACCGAACCCGTCATATAGCTCGAGGCGTCGCTGGCCAGGTACACCGCCAGGCCCCCAATCTCGGCCGGGTCGCCCAGTCGACCCAGGGGCACCGTCGCCTCGATCTCGGCCTTGAGTTCCGGCCGTTCGCCGAACCAGCGGCGGTTAGCGTCGGTAAGGAACGTCCCCGGCGCGATCGCGTTGACGGTCACGTTGTGTGGGGCCCAGTCGGCGGCCACCGCCTTGGTGAACATACTCAGTGCCGCTTTGGAGGTTTCATAACTGCGGCCGCGCATCTGCTTGCCCGCCACCAGCCCGGAAATCGACGCCACGTTGATCACCCGCCCCCGACGCCGCGGCAGCATCGCCCCGCCGATCAACTTGGTGCACACGAAAGCCTGATTCAAGTTCAGGTCGACGATTCGCTTCCACTCGTCCGTCGGCAGCTCTTCGGTTGGAAAATTGATCCGCCGCCCACCCACATTATTGATCAAGATTTCGATCGGTCCGAATTCGGCCAACGCCCGTTGGCACATCGCCTCGGCGCCGTCGGTCGTGGCGAGATCGGCTGGAAGCGTTCGCACGTTCAGTCCGTCTTCCTGCAAAGCGGCCTGAGCCTCGGCCAGGTGATTCTCATCGCGGCTGGTGACGAGCACTTCAGCGCCAGCCTCGGCCAGCGCTCGGGCCATTTCCAGCCCCAAGCCTCGGCTGCCGCCGGTGACCAAAGCCCGCCGCCCATCCAAGCGAAATCTCTCCAGAATCGACACGGCCGCGTCTCCCGAATGAATCGAAGAAATAAAGATCGAACCGCTTCTGACATCGACGGCGGAATCACGGAACCTTTGGGTACAAGCCTACCTGACGATACTGTCCGTTGGCCATTCGATCCGCACAGGGCGCTTGACCTGCAATATTGCCGGCGCGACCGAACCGGCCGCTTTCCTTTCCGCACGGGGCGCCCGGCCCCTGTCTCAACCCACGGGGGCGGGCGCCCGTCCACACCAACCCCCAACCTCCCGTTTCACCCCGGTTATTCCGCGGTTTTGGCCCATCGTCAACCCTGGCCGCGACCGCTAAAATATCGTCGCGCGGCGGCCACCGGAGGCCCGCGCCCATCACCGCCGTGCAGGAGCTCACGACCCATGCCATTGAAGAAGCGATTGATGACTCCCGGTCCCACGCAGGTGCCCGAGGAGGCGCTGCTGGCTTTGGCCCGTCAGGTGGGCCACCACCGCACGCCGGAATTCAAGGCTCTGTTCGGCGAAGTGCTCGAGGGGCTGAAGTACGTCTTTCAAACCAAGAACGATGTGATCGTCTTAGCCAGCAGCGGCACCGGCGCCATGGAGGCGGCCGTCACCAATCTGGTGCCGCGGGGAGGAAAGGCGATCGTCATCGACGCCGGAAACTTCGCCCACCGCTGGCGACAGATTTGCGAGGCGTTTGGCGTCAATGTGGTGGCGCTCGATGTGCCTTGGGGCCAAGCGGTCCATCCCGACGAGGTCGCCTCGCTCTTGGAAAAACATCCCGATACGGTCGCAGTGTTCGGCACGCTCATGGAAAGCAGCACGGGCGTGGGCCACGACGTGCAGGCGCTGGCGCAGGTGGTCGGACAGACCCAGGCGCTCTTGGTCATCGACGGCATCAGCGGGGCCGGCGTCATGGAATGCCGCACCGACGAGTGGGGCATCGACGTGTTGGTCGTGGGAG
>CAYWTU010000486.1:0-4074 GCA_964461275.1 uncultured Pirellulales bacterium
CGCGGTAACGCTGCTCGAATCGGGCGCCGCGACGGTGGCCGATGCGCAGGGAGATTTCTATTTTGCCGACGTGGCGTTGGCCGTGGGCCACAACACGCTCACGGCGCGGGCCAGCCTGGGGGGCCAGACGGCCGAATTCCAACGCGTTTTGCAGCGTCAGTCAGGCATGCTGGCCGACCCCGTACTGGCCTGGAACCAGGAGATGCTGATCGCCATAAAGAACGCGGCCCTGCCGCCCCCTGTTGCATCGCGAATCATGGCCATCGCGTCGGTCGCGGTGATGGACGCCGTCAGCGCCATTGAAGGCACGCCAGCCACGTTTGTGGCGCCTGCGGCGCCGGCGGGCGCCAATGTGCAAGCCGCGGTGATCGGGGCGGCACACCGTGCGCTGACCGCCTTGATCCCCAGCCAGCAGACGGCCTTCGACGCCTTGCGTGCCAGTCAGCTTGCGTCCCTACCAAACGACCAAAGCGTGGCAGACGGCCTAGCGGTGGGTGAGGAGGCGGCGGACGGAATTCTGGCAATTCGCGCTAGTGACGGCTCAACTGCGGTTGTCGCCTACACGCCCGGAACCGATCCCGGCGATTGGCAGCCGACGCCTCCGGCGTTTGCCGCGGCGCTGTTGCCGCAATGGGCCCAGTTGACGCCATTTGTCATGACCAGCCCAGGCCAATTCCTGCCGGCCGGTCCTCCGGCGCTGGACAGCCCGGCGTGGGCGGCCGCGTTCAGCGAAGTGAAGGATCTGGGCGGCTCGACGAGCGCGACTCGTACCGCCGACCAGACGCAAATTGCCAGATACTGGGCCGACAACGCCGGCACCTATACTCCGCCGGGCCACTGGAACCAGATTGCCGCCGACGTAGCGGAAGCTGCCGGCAACAGCCTGTCGTCCAACGTGCGGCTGCTTGGCGAATTGAATTTGGCGTTGGCCGACGCGGCCATTGCGGCGTGGAACGCCAAGTACGCCTACGACACCTGGCGACCAATCACCGCCATTCAAAACGCTGACTCGGCCAATAACCCGCTGGTTACGGCCGACCCGACGTGGACGCCGTTGCTCGCTACTCCGCCATTTCCGGAGTATACCTCCGGTCACAGTACGTTCAGCGGCGCTGCGGGAACCATCCTGGCCGCACACTTCGGCGCCAATTCGCCGTTTTCCAGCACGTCAGACAACCTGTTAGCAGGCGGCGTACCGGTCACGCGTTCGTTCGCAAGTTTTGACGCGGCCGTGGACGAAGCGGGCAAAAGCCGCGTCTATGGCGGCATCCATTTCGAATTCGCCAACGCCGACGGCAAGGCGGCGGGCCGTTCGGTGGCCAATTTGGTGCTCGACAGTTTTGACGGATCCGCCGACACGGTCGGGCCGAGAATCTTTGTCACCAGTCCGGCGCCCGGCGCAACGGTCGATGGAACCTTGGCGGTTGTGGGCCATGTCCTGGACAACTTGACCGGCGTGGAGTCTTTGTCGGTGCAGCTTGACGCGGGCGTGCCCTCGAACGTTGCGTTTGGTCCGGGAGGACAGTTTAGTTTCTCCATTCCCGTATCGTCCGACGGCGCCGCGCACAGCTTGACCTTCTTGGCCGTCGACTTCTTCAGTAACTCGCGATCGTTGACGTTACCTTTCCAGGCGGCGGCGCCCTCGGCGCCGGCCCAGCAATCGTCGGATAGCAGCAGCGCTACGGCGGCGGCAGTGGACGCTGCTGTGGCCGACCTGAGTTGGTTGACGCTGTCTGCCGCCGCGGAGCATTACTGGACGGACGGCATCGGCGACGCCAAGTAGTAGGTTCCCGGCGAAACGTGGCGCCCGAGGCAGGGCTGCCGTAGAACCAGCCCGCGTCAACGAGCCGACGGCTCATCGCTGCCGAGACGTGCGCCTTCACCGGCTCAACCGGCTAGAATTTCCGACCCGCAGATTTTCGGCCTGGCTTTGACCCACGGAAACGCCTCTTCGTAGGCGCTGGCCAGGCACAGCAGTGTCGACTCGTCGAACCGGCGGCCGACCAATTGCAAACCGACGGGAAGTCCCGCCGCATCGAACCCCGCTGGGACCGTGGCGGCCGGCTGCCAGGTCATGTTGAAGGGGACGCAGTGGCCCAGCCAGGACAGTGTCCGCACCGGCTTGCCATCGATCACCTTGGGGCCCAGGGTGCCGTTGAGTGGCGCGGTGACGGGCGCGGTCGGCGTGAGCAGAGCTGCGTACTTGTCGAACACCGGCGCCAGCGCCGCCAGCGCTCGTTCGCGAGCCCAATGCGCCTCGAGCAAGTCGCTGCACGTCAGAGCATCGGCGTTGGGGAGCATTTTTCGCGTGGCGGGAAAAATGATCTGTTCCCATTCGGCCCGCCGCTGGCGAAAGGCCGCGGCCGCCTCGCACAGCACGATCACCTGTTGCGCCTGGCCGAGGTCTTCGAGTTCGATCTCGATCTCCTCAACCGGACAGCCCAACGTTTCGAAACGTTGCGCCGCCCGCTGGCACACTTGGCGAACCTCCGGCTCGACTGGCTGACCGCCCAAGGTGGCGCACCACGCCAGCCGCATTCCGCGCGCCGATTTCCCGCAGGCCGACTCGAACGACTCGCGCGGCGCAGGCAGCGACCAGCGGTCGCGGCCGTCAGGGCCGGCCATCACGTCGAGCATCCGGGCCGCGTCGCGAACCGTTCGCGAGACGGGGCCTTGGTGCGAGAGGTTTTCCCAGCCCCGCGGAAAAGCAAGATGCGGCACGCGGCCGAAATGCGGCTTGAGGCCAAACACGCCGACAAAGCTGGCCGGGATGCGGATCGATCCGCCGCCGTCGCTGGCCGTGGCCAAGGGCCCCATCCCACAGGCGACCGCCACGGCCGACCCGCCGCTCGACCCGCCGGAATTGCGCGACGTGTCCCAAGGATTGTTCGTGTCGCCAAAAATGGAGTTGCAGGCCAGCGGCAGAATGCCGAACTCGGCGGTGTTGGATTTTCCGAACGGTACAGCGCCGGCGTCTTGCAATCGCCGCACCAAAATTGCGTCTTCGTCTGGGACGAAGTGTTCGAATAGCCGGGAGCCGAAGGTGGTGCGCACGCCGGCAAGGCAATGCAAGTCTTTGACCGCGAACGGCACTCCCGCTAAAGGGCCGGGATCCTCGCCGCGGCACACCTTTGCATCGACCGCGGCGGCCTGCAAAAGCGCCTTCTCGTCGCAGCGGGCAACGATGGCGTTGACAGTTGGGTTGACCCGCTCGACCTGCGCTAAGACGGCCTTCAGCACCTCGACAGCCGAAACTTGTTTGGTACGGACCAACTCGGCGATTTCCACCGCCGAGGTCCAACAGAGTTCGATGCCGGTCGTCATGAGGATTGCCTGCCCATCCGGGTTCCCTGAGCGACGAAGTTTCCGGCGCTACTTGGCCACATAGCCGCCGTCGACCATGAGACACTCGGCGGTGATGAAGCTGGCTTCGTCCGAGGCCAGAAACAAGATGGCATAGGCGATCTCGCGCGGGTCGGCAATCCGGTGAATCATGTGGCTGCCGCCGTAATCTGGAGATTGGTCGGCCGCGGCACGATCCAGGCCGTCCTCCTTGGCCCTCCGCTCGACAATCTGCGTCCACACGGTGCCGGGACATACGGCGTTCACGCGAATGTTGTCCCCCGCCAAATCGAGCGCCATACAGCGGGTCATGTTCGCCACCGCGGCCTTGCTGGCGTTGTAGGTCACGAACTGCGGTTGGGCGATGAAGCTGGAGATCGACCCCAGGTTGACGATCGCGCCCTTGCCTCGGCGCCGCATGACAGGGACGACGTGCTTGGCCGCCAAGGCGGGCCCCATCACGTTGACGTCGAGTATCTCGCGCCATTCGGCCGGCGTGGCTTCGATGCCGCGAAGCACGAACACCGCCGCATTGTTCACCAGAATGTCGATTCCGCCAAACTGGTCGACGGTAGTCGCCGTCATTCGCTGAACGCTGGCTTCGTCGGCTACGTCGCAGTGAATATACGCCGCCGTGCCTCCGGAGCGCACGATGCCCTCGGCCACCGCCTGGCCACGGCCAGAGTCGCGCTCGGCCACAACCACGCGAGCGCCGTGCTCGGCAAAGAGTTC
>CAYWTU010000487.1:0-4057 GCA_964461275.1 uncultured Pirellulales bacterium
GTTGGCCCAGCGAGTACCGGCGCGCCAACTATTCAACCTGGACACCATCAATTTGGGCTTCGTGCGGCCGCAGTCGGGTTTGGAATGGCAGATGGCGTATTGCCAGGCCGAGCTGTACGTCGAATACATGCTGGCCAAGTTCGGCCCCGATTCGGTCGCCAAGATGCTCGCCGCCTACGCCGCGAACAAGAACACCCGTCAAGCGCTGGCCGACGCCTTGCAAACCACGCAGGAAGGCTTCGAGGAAGGCTATCTGGAGCACCTGGACTCCGTGGCCTCCGAACTGGGCGATCTGTCGGCAGAAGAGGCGCCCCCCAGCGTCTCCGAGCTTGAGCGCCAGCACCTTGCGAATCCGGACAATGTTGATCTGGCCTCGCAAATGGCGCTAGCGCATCTGGAACGGAAGAACTACGCGCAGGCGCGCCAGTTGGTGGATCAGGTGCGCCGCACGGCTGCCCGGCACGGTCTGGCCGCCTACGTTCGCGCGCGGCTGCATCTCCTGGTGGGCGAGAATCAAGAGGCCGTGCAAGCGCTCGAGGCGGGCCTAGATCGCGACGATCCGGAGCCGCGGTTGGTGAACTTTCTGGCAGCACTGCGGCTCAAGGCCGGCGCACCAGGCGAGGCGGTCGAGCTTTACCAACTGGGGGCTCGGCGCTGGCCGCACGATCCCGCCTGGCAAAAGCGATTAGCCAAGGTCTTTCTGGAGTCGGGCGACGCCACGCGGCTGGCCGAAACCCTGGAGAAACTGGCCAATTTGGACACCGACGACTTCACCATTCGCAAGAAACTGGCCCAATTGGCTCAGGCCCGCGGCGATCCAATGGCGGTCGCCTTGTGGTCCGAGCGGGCGCTGGAGATCAATGTCTTGGACAGTTCGCTGCATCGCCTGTACGCTCATGCGCTGCAGGCATTGGGCCGACCTGCTGAGGCGGTCGTCGAGTGGCAGGCCGTCGTGGCCCTGGATGCCGACGACGCCGACGCGGGCGTGGCCCTGGCCGAGGCGCACCGCGCTGCCGGACAGTTGGACGCCGCTCGCGAGCGGTGCCGCCAGGTTCTGATGGCCCAGCCCGATCATTCTCGCGCCCAAGCGCTGTTGAAAGAACTCTCGCCGTGATCGACCCTACCGCTTCCAACACCCGGAGCGCCGCCCCACCCGGCGCCATCACGTTGGGCCAGTTTCAACAATTGATCCGCGACATGTACCTGGAAAAGGACCTGGCCCGCGGCATCGACGGCACGTTCATGTGGCTGATGGAGGAAATTGGCGAGTTGGCCAGTTGCCTCCGCAACGGCACGCACGAGGAGCGGTTGGGCGAGTTTGCCGACGTCTTGGCCTGGCTGACCACCATTGCCAACGTGGCGGGCGTCGACCTGACCGAGGCGGTGCAGCGAAAGTATGGCACGGGCTGTCCCGGCTGCGGACAATTGGTCTGCACCTGCGCCGACGGGGAGAAGCCGTAAATGCCCAGGCGGCGCACCATCGTCTACAACACCTGGGCGGCGATGCTTTGCGCCGGCCTATGGACCAGTGCGCCGGCAAACGATTCCGCTCCGCCCAGCCAACGCATGGAACTGACCGGCGTGCGGGTCGGCTTGGCCGGAAAGTACAAGGTAGGGCTGTGGACCCCGCTGACGGTCACCATCCGCGGCGGCGCCCAGCCGGCGATTGGTCACCTGGAAGTCGAGCTGCTCGACGGCGACGACCAGTGGTGTTTGTATCGCAGCGATCCGGCCCGGCCCATTCAGACCTTGCCGGGTCAGCAGTCCGACGCCAGCCTCGTCGTCCGTTTCGGTAGAGCGGGGAGCCAGGCGCGGGTGCGATTCGTGTCCGAGGGAAAAACGCTGGCACGGCGAACGTTTGTGGGCAACGACGGAGCCGGCGCGGACGAGTTTCCCAGCGCCCTGGCCTCGCACGAAGAGTTGTGGGTCAACGTTGGGCCCAGCGTGGGGCTCCCTGCCGCCGCCAAGTTTTTGCAGCGAACGCAAATCAATCGCGACATAACGATCGCCGTACTTGACGATGTCGCTGGCTTGCCGACGCGTTGGTACGGCTACGAAGGGGTCTCGGCCGTGGTTCTGGCGACCAGTCAAGTCGAGGCGTGGCGCTCCTGGACGCCCCAGAGCGCCAGCCTGACTGCCTTGCGCGAGTGGGTGGCGCGGGGCGGGCGGTTGCTGATCTGCGCCGGTTCGCAGATTGATGAAGTTCTGGCGTCACAGTCCTCCTTGGCGCCATTTCGCCCAGGGAACGTCCAGGGGAGCGGCCCCTTGCGCAACTACGCGGCGCTGGAACAATACGTCGGCGCCTCGTCGCCGTTGCCAGCCCCAAGCGCGAACGGCGAGACGCGATTGGCGCGGATAGCCAACGTGCAAGGCGTCGTGGAAAGCCGCGAGGGGGACCTGCCGCTTGTGATTCGCACGCCGCTGGAGTTTGGTCAGGTGGTCTTCACCCCTTTGGACCTCGACCGGCCGCCGTTTAATCAATGGTCGTCGCAAGGCGAGTTTCTCGCCAAATTGCTGGGGCAAACCACCGCCCGTGGAGACACCGCTTCGGCCGCCGCCAACCAGCAAGTCAACTGGCTGGGCATAACCGACCTGGCTGGGCAATTGCGCGGCGCCCTCGATCAATTCCCTGGCATCCGCCTGATACCGTTTTGGTTCGTGGCCGTGCTGATCCTGGGCTATGTGGCGTTGATTGGGCCGCTCGACTACCTGTTGGTCCACAAGCTGCTCAAGCGGCCCGAGCTTACGTGGTTTACCTTTCCGCTGATGGTGTTGGCCACGTGCGCCGGCGCCTACGCGTTGGCCTGGCGGATGAAGGGGGATCAACTGCGGGTCAACCAGGTCGACCTGGTCGATTGCGACGTCGAATCGGGGTTGGTCCGCGGCGCCACATGGCTCAACGTCTTCAGTCCGCGGCCACAAACCTACGACCTCAAGCTCAAGCCGATCGACACCGCCGGCAACGATGTGGCCGATCCCGAGGTGCTGCTGACCTGGTTTGGCCTGCCAGGCACGGCCATGGGAGGGCTCGACGGGGCGTCCGCCGGCCCGGCACTGTGGCGGCGGGGATACGAAACGACGCCTTCACTGGATGAGCTTCACGGTGTGCCGATTCAGGTATGGGCCAGCAAGAGCTTCGCGGCACGCTGGACGCATCGCGAGGCGCCAGGCCTCGAAGCCACGCTGAGCACCGACTTTGAGCAGGCCCCGCGCGGAAAAATCACCAACCGCACCGGCCTGACGCTGAGCGACGGACTGGTGGCCTTTGACCGCTGGGCAATCGTGCTCGACAAGCCGCTGGAGCCCAACCAGACCGTGGACCTGGGGGCCGGGGCGTTCGAACTCGACCGCACCGAGTTGGCCACGCGGATCACCAATCGCCGCATGATCTACGACGACGCGAAGAAGCAATTTGTGTCCTCGGCTCAGACCTACGACCTGCAAAGCTTCCAGACGGGCGACATCCTGCGGCAAATGATGTTTTATCAGGCCGTGGATGGGCAACAGTACACCCGGCTGGCGCACAAGTATCAGCAGTTTGTCGATCTCAGCGGTCAGTTGGCGGCGGGCCGGGCGATCTTCGTGGCCACCGGTCCGGCCGGGGGTGCGGTGCTGGAATTGAACGGCCAGCGGCCGCCGGCCGAGGTTTATCGTCAAGAAACCGTCTACCGCTTCGTGATTCCCGTGACGCCGTACCAAGCGAAAAAACCGTGATTGAAACCCGCGATCTCAACAAGACTTACGGCGATCTGTACGCCGTCAAGAACCTGAACATCAAATTGGATCAGGGGGATGTATTTGGCTTCATCGGCCCCAACGGCGCCGGCAAGACGACGACCATGCGGATTTTGGCGACGCTGCTCAATCCGACATCGGGCGAGGCTTACGTATGTGGACACTCGATCTACACCCACGCCAAAGACATCCGCCGCGTGGTGGGCTACATGCCCGACTTCTTCGGCGTGTACGACGACATGAAGGTGATCGAGTATTTGGAGTTTTTCGCCGCCGCCTACCGCATCCAAGGGTCGCAGCGGCGAAAGATTTGTGACCAGGT
>CAYWTU010000488.1:0-4052 GCA_964461275.1 uncultured Pirellulales bacterium
GGACCGCGGCATCAAGGACACCAGCGATTCGCACGTCTGGGCCTTCCTGGGCGACGGCGAATGCGATGAGCCCGAAACGCTGGGCGCCATCACCTTGGCCTCGCGCGAGGGGCTCGACAATCTGATCTTCGTGATCAACTGCAACTTGCAGCGGCTGGACGGCCCTGTGCGCGGCAACGGCAAGATCATTCAAGAGCTGGAGGCGATCTTCCGCGGCGCCGGTTGGAACGTGATCAAGGTGGTCTGGGGCAGCGAATGGGACCCGCTCTTGGCGCGCGATAAGAACGGCGTGCTGGTGCAACGGATGGGCGAGGTCGTCGACGGCGAATATCAGAAATACGTCGTCAGCGACGGCCACTACATTCGTGAGCATTTTTTCGGCACGCATCCCGATCTGGAGGCGATGGCCGCCCCGCTGTCGGACGAAAAGCTGCGGACGATGCGCCGCGGTGGTCACGACCCGGAAAAGGTGTACGCCGCTTACAAGGCGGCGGTCGAGTGTAAGGGCAAACCAACCGTCATCCTCGCCAAAACGATCAAGGGATATGGTTTGGGCGAAGCGGGTGAAGGCCGCAACATCAGTCATCAACAGAAAAAGCTGAACGAAGAGGAATTGCGGGAATTCCGCACACGCTTTGGCATTCCGATTTCGGACGACGAGGTGGCCAAGGCCCCGTTCTATAAGCCGGCCGAAGACAGCGCGGAAGTAAAGTATCTGCATTCGCGCCGCGAGCAGCTCGGCGGCTTCGTCCCCGGCCGGCCGATGGTGCCGCTGCCGTTGCCGCAACCAAGCTTGCGGGAATACTCCGAATTCCTGGAGTCGAGCGGTGAACGCGAACTGTCGACCACCATGGCCTTCGTCCGCATGTTGTCCAAACTGCTCAAAGACAAACAATTGGGCAAATTCATCGTACCCATTGTGCCCGACGAGTCGCGCACATTCGGCATGGACACCCTGTTCCGCCAGTGCGGCATCTATGCCCACACCGGCCAGCTTTACGAACCGGTCGATTCCGACGTGCTCTTGTATTATCGCGAGGCCAAGGACGGTCAGCTCTTGGAAGAGGGAATCACCGAAGCCGGTTCGATGTCATCGTTCATCGCCGCCGGCACCAGCTACTGTGCGCACGGCATCGGCATGGTGCCGGTGTTCATCTTCTACAGCATGTTCGGCTTTCAGCGGATTGGCGACTTGATCTGGGCCGCCGGCGACGCTCGAGCGCGGGGGTTCATGATCGGCGCCACGGCCGGCCGCACCACACTGGCAGGCGAAGGGCTGCAACATCAGGACGGGCACAGTCTGCTCATGGCGTCGGCCTTTCCTCACGTCCGAGCCTACGACCCCGCGTTCGCCTACGAGATGACCGTGTTGACGTTCGACGGCATCAAGCGGATGTATCACGATGGCGAAGATTGCATCTACTACATCACCGCGCTCAACGAGAATTACCACATGCCCGCCATGCCGCCCGGCGTGGAAGAGGGCATTGTCCGCGGAATGTACCTGTTCAAATCGGTGGACGCCGGCGCCGGTCGGCCCGTGGTGCAACTGTTCGGCTCCGGCGCCATCTTGCGGGAAGTCTTGCGGGCACAGGACATCCTGGCCCAGAAATATCAGATTTCATCCAAGGTCTATAGCGTGACCAGCTACGACCAGTTACGTCGCGACGCGCAGGCGGTCCGCCGGTGGAACATGCTGCACCCCACCGAACCGCCGCGCACACCTTTCATTCAGCAGGTGCTGGCGGGCCAGCCAGGTCCGTTCGTGGCCGCCTCGGACAATGTGGCCGCGGTGCCCGAGTTGGTGGCGCCCTGGGTTCCGGGCTTGATCGCCCTGGGAACCGACGGCTTTGGCCGCAGCGACAGCCGCAAAAGCCTCCGCCGCTACTTCGAGGTGGACGCCGAATGCGTCGCGGTGGCGGCACTGTACCAATTGGCTCAAGCGGGCCACTGCGACGGCTCATGCGTGGCGCAAGCGATTCAAGATTTGGGCATCGATCCCGAAAAAATGGACCCGGTGTCGATGATCTAACCCCGTTTGGTCAGGCGCTCCGTACTCGATTTACCGACCACGAAAGAACGACGACGATGCCAATCGATTTCAAACTTCCGGATTTGGGCGAGAACATCAAGTCGGGCGACGTCGTCAACGTTCTGGTGCGCGAAGGGGACGTAATTACCGCCAATCAGCCAGTCGCTGAAATCGAAACCGACAAGGCGGTGGTTGAAGTTCCCAGCCCACAGGCAGGGCGCGTCGCCAAAGTCCACATAAAACCGGGCCAGACCGTGCCGATCGGCGGCGTGTTGATCACCATCGAAACGGAAGTCGGCGCCGTATCGCCAGCGCCTCCGACCGCCAAGTCAGCGCCCGCGGCCAAACCGGCGTTCGTGGCCCCCGCCCAAGCGCCAGCTCCCGCTGCGCCGCCAACCGCCTCTGTCATTCCCACCGACTCAACTTGGTCGACCGGAGCGGCCAACGCCAGTGGCTCGAACGGCGGTGCGCCACTCGCGCCGGCGCCAATCGCGACGGCCGTTGCCGAACCGCAAACCCGGCCGGCGGCCGAGCCCATCGCCGCTGGCCCAGCCATTCGACGACTGGCGCGGGAACTAGGCATCGACCTGGCGCACGTTCACGGCACCGGCGAAGCTGGCCGCATTACTCGCGACGATGTCGTGTCGGCCGTGCGCAACGCCACCGGCCGGGCCGCCACCGGCGCCTCGGGCGCAGCGGCAGCTCGGGCGGCCACCCCTCCCGGCGCCACCGACCAAGACGCCTGGGGAACCGTTCGCCGTGAAAAGCTGACCAAGATCCGCAAGACGATCGCGGCCAACATGGTTCGCTCGAAGAACACCATTCCACACGTCACCAATTTCGATGAAGCCGACGTGACCGAGTTGGAGCGGATTCGCAAGGGCAGTCAGCAAGACTACAACCAAACCAACGTCAAGCTGACGATGACCGTGTTCGTGATGAAGGCGGTGGCCCACGCCCTGAAGATGAACCCGACGCTCAACGCCACGTTGGACGAAGAGCGCGAGCAGATCATCTACAAGGAATATGTCAACCTGGGCGTGGCGGTGGACACCGAACGCGGTTTGGTGGTGCCCGTCGTGCGCAACGTCGACCGGCTGACGCTGCCCCAGGTGGCCTACGCGCTGACCGAGGTCTCGAGCAAGGCCCGGGCCAGCCAGTTCTCGCCCGACGATCTGCGCGGCGGGAGTTTTACGATCAGCAATCTCGGGGCGGTTGGCGGAATTTACTCGACGCCCATCATCAATCACCCCGAAGTCGCCATTTTGCTCACCGGCCGCGCCCGCAAGTTGCCGGTGGTCTTGGACGACAAGATCGAAGCGCGGCTGATGATGCCGCTGTCGCTGTCGTACGATCACCGCCTGGTGGACGGCGCCGCCGCCGCCCGATTTCTCAACGACGTGATCGGCTTCCTGCAAGCGCCAGGGCGGTTGCTCTTGGCGCCGTAACTTGGGGTAGGTTACTGCGCCGGTGAATAGAGCGGCACACCGACGCTCGTCGCGGACTTCTGCAGCGACTTGTCGAGCGTGGCCAAAGGGAGTCCATGCCGCAGGGCCAAAGCCAGGTATTCGGCGTCGTACGCCGAAAGGCGTTCACTGCGCGCCAAAGGCAAAACCGAAGCCCAGGTCAACGCCGGTGTCGACTCTTCATAGCGAATGGGGATCGCGGCCAGGTGGGCGACGAAGGTGGCCGATTCCTCGACCGAGCACCGGCCCCGCCGTTCGGCAACGAGGATCGCATTGGCCACCTCCAAGAGCCAGAGCCCCGGAACCAACGCGGCACGGTTAACCAAGGAACGGGCAACGCGATCAGCATAGGCCGACGCCTCATCGCGAAACAGCCAAGCCAAGACGGTTGAACCGTCGAGCACGAAGTCGGCTGTCGAAGAGGTTTGTGTCGGGCGCCGTTTGGATCGTTTGGCAGCCATGCCTAGCGACGACCTTCCTCGATAAGCCCCCGCACGCTCAATCCTGGCCCCAACGTCGGCCCTTGGCGGTCGCGTCGATCCAACATTCGCTGG
>CAYWTU010000489.1:0-4033 GCA_964461275.1 uncultured Pirellulales bacterium
CCGGCCGGTCGCTCGGCGCGGCCGATATCCGCAAGTCGTTCGCGGTCTTTGCCAAGCGCACAAACGTCTTCATCGCCCGCGGACAGTTTCCGGACGACTGGCTGAATTGGAACGACCCGCAAGCTTGGAGCCAAGGGCACGTGCCCGCGGAAATGGACAATGTGCAGGTCGGAACGAATGACAGCCCGGTCAACGTCATGTTGTCCATGGCGCCGGGCGGCGTCGCAAGATTCAAGAGCCTGATTTCCTATGGCAAGCTCGAAATCAAGTCGAGCGCCCAGATCACGGGCCCCGTGTGGGCGCAAGATTTGTACGCTTTTGGTTCGTCTGAGCTTCGCGATGCGCAGACAGGTCGTTATTCGCTCAACGCAACGATTGATGGCAACCTGACGGCTCGTTCTTTGACTGTGCTGTACTTCAATTTCGATGTGACCGGCCCCGTGACGCTGGCAGACCAGTTGTACTACGAACACGCCAACGGTGTATTGTCGGGCGACATTACGATCGACAGTTTCGAGGCAAATCAAGACGCGCATCTGTCGCTGACGGGCGACGTGGACGTGACGGAGTTGTTCCGGCTAGGCCGCTCGTCGCAGATTGAAGCGACGGGAGTGATCCGCGCCGCGGAATACGACATTCAAGGCGCCTTCACCGAGGGCGCCGCGTGGCTGCGGGACGCCACGCTGGTGGCGACATCGCCTACTCGGCTGAACACCGTCGAGGAAAATGACATCGGGTATTTCCCCGCGCAGCTCGAGAATGTCAGTAAGCGTCCGCCCGGGCCCATCTTGGGTGCTGCGGTAATCTGGGGTGGTTGTCTTTCAATCCACTTCGGGAGGCGCGGCGATGGCGCAGCAGCGGGACTTGCAGAAGGAGCGTTTTTGGCGGCGAGCGTTGAAGCGGCAGGCACGCGGCCAAGAAACGATTCGGGCTTTTTGCGAGCGTGAAGGGCTGGCCGAGACCGCCTTTCACTTCTGGCGGCGCGAGTTGGCGCGGCGCGACGGTCAGGTGGGTGCGGCCCGGGCAACTCGCGCGTGGGACACGTCGACGGCGTCTGGATCGCCCAGCGCGTCAAGGCCGAAGAGCGCTTCGAGGACGCGACGACCGGCGCGTCGCGGGGCGAGCCGAGCGGACCAGTCCGCAGGGAAGTCTCTTGCGCCTGGGGTACAGTTTGCGCCACTGACGATCCTGTCCCCTCGCGCCGCGACCACGGCGCCGGTCGAGTTGCTCTTGCCCAGCGGCGTCACACTGCGGATCGGCATGGATGCGCCTTGGGAATGGGTGGCAGGCGTGCTCCACGCCTGTGGGGTCGCGCGTGAAGTTGCCCGCCTCGGCGACCAGGAGGCGCCCTCCACGGTGTCGCTCCGATGCTGAGCATCTCGCCGGCGGTGAACGTCCTCCTGTGCCTAAAGCCGGTCGACATGCGCAAGGGCTTCGACTCTTTGGCCAGCATCGTGAGCAGCATCCTGGAACAAGACCCGCTGTCGGGCCATCTGTTCGTGTTTCGCTCGAAGCGCGGCGACCGGTTGAAGATTCTCTATTGGAACACGCACGGTTACGCGCTGTGGTACACGCGGCTGGAAGCGGGCACGTTTCGCTTTCCGGCCGCGACCAGCGTCGAACAGCCGGGTCTTTCGATTTCGGCAGCCGATCTGGCGATGCTCTTGGATGGAGTGGATTTATCCAGCGTGCGGCGGACGAAGCGCTATCGCCGCGAAGCCTGCGCCGTTGTTTCGCGAGCGGGCGGATGATTCTTCATTTTTTTCTCCACCACGTGAAACCATTCCGCGCGGGGCCGCGTATTAGTCGGCATGAGCACGGACGCTTCCACGCTCGCGGTTGATCCCGCCACGCTGCCCGATGATCCGGCGATTTTGAAGCCGCTCGTCCTCCAATTGCTGGCAACACTCCAAGAGGAGCGGTCGCGGATTCAGCGGCTGGAGCATCACATGGACTTGCTGGTGCGGCGGATGTACGGCCGCTCGAGCGAGAAGCTCGATCCGCGGCAGGGCTTGCTGTTCGATCCCCAGGCGGTCGCGGAGGATGAAGTCGTTGCGGCGGACGCATCCACCGCCGTCGAACCGCCCGTCGCCGACGCGCCCTCGTCCGCCGTCGCCCAGGCCAAAAAACGTCGCCCGCGGCGGCCCGATCAACTCGAAGAGATCGAGGTGCTGCATGATCTCACCGACGCGGAGAAACAGGCGCTGGCCGGCGACGGAGAACTGGTGCTGATCGGCCAGGAAGTCACCCGGCAATACGAGTGGCAACCGAGCAGCTTGTACATTCTGCGGCATGTGCAGCAGAAATACGCTCGCCGGCCGCAGCTCGTTGAAAGCGGCGCAGCGCCGCATGAGAAAAATATCGTCACGGCCCCCAAGCCGCCGCAGCCGATCCCGGGCAGCCAGGCGGGCCCGGGCCTCTTGGCGCATGTGCTGGTCAGCAAGTACGCCGATCATCAGCCGCTGTATCGCCAAGAGCGCATCCTGGCGCGGCATGGCCTGTCGTTCTCGCGGCAGACGACGTGCGATTGGGCCCGGTTGTGCGCGGAGCTGTTTCTGTCGCTCTACGACGTTTCCCGCCAGGTGGTGCTGGCTTCCCGCGCGGTGCACACCGACGACACGTCGGTGCGGATTCGCGACGCCCACAAGAAGGCCAAGCACAAAGGCTACTTCTGGGTGTACTACGGCGACGAGGCGCACCCGCTGGTGTGCTTCGACTACACGCCCAACCATAGTCGCGCCGGTCCGGCCCAAGTGCTGAAAGACTTTCGCGGCTATGTGCAGGCCGACGCCTTCGGCGGCTACGACGGCATCTACTTGAATTCGCAAGGCGCGATTCAAGAAGTCGCTTGTTGGGCGCATGCGCGGAGAAAGTTCTTCGAGGCCCGCGGCGCCGATGCGCTCCGCGCCGAGACGGCGCTGACCTACGTCGGCCAGCTCTATGCCGTCGAACGCGAAGCGAAACGGCAATGCGCCGACGAGTGGCGCGAGCTAGCGCGCGAAGATCGCGATGCGCGGATCGCCGCGCTGCGGCAAGAGCGGTCGAGGCCGGTGCTCGAGCAGTTCGGCGCATGGCTCGCCGTCGAGGCGCCAAAGTTGTTGCCCAAACATCCGTTGCGGCAGGCGATGGATTACACACGGGGCAATTGGCAGGCGCTGTGCCGCTACACGGAGCAGGGATTCTTGGCCATCGACAACAACGCCGCCGAGAATCAAATTCGTCCGCTGGCCCTGGGTAGGAAGAATTGGTTGCACTGCGGCAGCGACCGGGGCGCGCGGACGGCCGCCGTGATCTTCACGCTGATCGCCTCGTGCCGGCGGCACAACGTCGAGCCATTTGGCTACCTGCGCGATCTCTTGACCTGGCTGCCGGTGATCAACGCGGCGCCCGCTGGCACGTTCCCCGCCAGTGTGATCCGCGATCTCTTGCCCGACCGCTGGGTGAGCCAGCAGCCGTAGGACTTCACTCCATCAGTGTCCGTCGGGGCGACCGCCCGCCCAACGCCCGCCTACGGGTCAGACCGGACGCTTACGAATGTCACGCTGCAAGGCGACTTCGAGGTGTCGCATCTCAATGGTCTGACGCCAGCGGGCTTTCGGCTGGCCGGAGACCTGCGCGTCGATGGCACGCTCCGCGGGCTCTCGGCACGCGTAGTGGCGCCCAGCCGAATCATCGGAACGGGCACGCTGATCGATCCACAAATTGGTGTCATCGGCTCGGAAGACGGCTGGCCGTACCATGGCGCGTTGACGATCGGCTCCGATGTAACGCTGCGCGGCGCCTGGACACTGTCCGGAACCCATGGCGGGCAGATCGACTCGAGCGCAACGCTCTGGGCGGAGGGACCTTCGACGATCTGGTCTATCGATAGCAATATTGCGGGCAATCCCGAGACGAAATTCGTGAATCGCGGGCCGCTTGTGGTCTCGGACAATTCGCAACTCGTCGTCAAGGGGAACCGACAGATTGCCAATGGGGACCAAGTGCGGGCGCCCTTTGACCTGGCCACGCGCCCTAGCTTCATTAGCACGAC
>CAYWTU010000490.1:0-4027 GCA_964461275.1 uncultured Pirellulales bacterium
AATTTGGTCGGCAAGCCGCCGTGCGCACTGCGGATCGCGCAGCCGGGCTTTGATTTCGATATTTCGCGAGGACACGTTGCGGCAATCAACTTGAGGCAATCGTCGGTTCGAAGAGTCGCGGTTTCTTCAAAACCGCCAAACAACCGGCCAACCATCCATTCAGGAACGACCTAAGTATATGTCTGTTGGCCTCGAAAACCTCCTACCGCCAGAACTTCCACCCGCGAGCTTCTGGCGCCGGCTGGCCGGCGGAATTCTGTGCCGGAGCGGTTGTGGCCGAAGGGGCAGCCTGCGGCGGGGCAACACCCGTGATCTGCGGTGGACGCGAGGCGACGTGCTCGGCCTCGCGCGACGGCGACGGCTGCTGCGCCTCCTCCGCGGCGCCGCCAAACGGCAGCGCGCGTCGAATGCCCGCGAACCATCGACGCGTGGTTGAAACAACGCCGTCATTTTCCTGCGGGGGGCCGGTCGCACCGCCGCCTGCCGGTTCGTCCTGCTGTGCAACCGCATCGGCCATGGGCGCGGGCGCGGGCCCGGTTTGCGCTCGCGTCGGCTGCGACGAGCCAGATGGTGCTGCGCCGGTCGGAGCGGATGCCACTTGCCGCGATGTTGCTTCGTGATCGAAGCCGAACTGCATTCCCATCATGCCAGGCATCCGCCGCTGGGCAAGCATGGCATCCGTTTCGCCGTCGGGCTGCGGATTGGCGGACGGTGCTGGGACAGGTGCAACCATCGCTGGCGCTGGCGGAACGGGCGCCACTGTGGGCGTGTGTGGGCTTAACGGCCGGGGCGGCCGTGAGTCACTCGCTGCGGCGGCCAATTCGTGCGGCGCGACGTCGGACACGTTCGGCGTCGCGGAAGAAACGTCAGCCGTCGAGGGCGCGCCGGCGACCGACGAAGGTGCGGCGCCGGTTTCGCCATCGCCGCGCGGCGCTGCGGAAGAGGCCGAGTCTGGCTGCGCGGCGTCCACGACTGGGGCCACCGGAATCGCTTGGGCTACCGCCGGTTGTGGTTGCCGTTGTGCGGAGGGAGTGACTTGGGCCACCTGCGTGGCTGCGTCGTCCGTAGGCGCTTGGGTGACCGACGACTCGCTTGCAGCAGGCTGGTCGACGGGAACGACGGTCGGCCCCCCAGCGCTGGCGTCCAACGGGTCAGCCACGGTGGGATGAACGGTCTGCGGTTGCGCGGAGGCGGCAAGTTGCTGGGCCGTCGCTACCTCAGCGGCGATCGCTTCCAGCCAGCCTGTTTGACCGGCTTCGTCCAACTGTCGTTGAAATCGCTCGCGAACCGCCAACGGCTCCAACTCCAAACGTGGCCGCTCGAGCGATCCGGTGACTTGCAGCGGCAACTCGAGACGGTCCAGTTCCCGCGTTGCGTCTCGCCACAATTGAACCGGCAGGCCAGCCAGCGGATGCTCGGTCCGCAGTTGCAGACCGGCCGTCGGGACTGCCAGGGCTAGCTGAACGTTAAGCCGGTCGCGGTCGAACCATCCCTGCCCTGCCAGGCAGCCGGCCGATTCCGATGGCGTCGCCAGTTCGGCCAGGCGCGCCAGGTTGCACGCGACCTGCGGTCGCAATTCGTGAGATTGAAGCCGCAGCTCATGTGGTCGCAGCGGATCGTGCAGATTCAAATGCGCCTCGACCGCCAGTCCGGCCGCCGGCGCGATCACGAGCGCCCGCGTGGGGCGGCCGCTATGGCGGGGATCGCTGGTGACGTTGGAAAGTTGCACCGCGGCCTGCTGACCCAAGCGCCAACTGGCCGGAAGCCGCTCGCAGTGTAGTTGTCTGACCAGCAATTGCGGCGGACGACGCCCCAGCGCGCTGCGGCGCTGGCGCAAGGGCGTGCTCGTCTGCGTGACGGTAGCGATGCCTGTCGCGCTGGTGGGACGCAGCGACTCCAATTCTGTCACCAACTTCGACGCCCCCCGACACCAGGCGGCCACGGCCTGGCTGTCAGTTAGGTAGCGTTCGAGTTGAACGGTCGACGTCGTGCCGGACGCGGATCGTGCGTAAGAGGCCGGATCGGCCACGCGCGCCGGCGCCCGACCGCTTCCCCGGACCGTCGCGGTTACCGGCCGCAGTTGATTCGTCTCCAAGTCTTGGACCTGCAGGGCGTCGATGTGCAACCGGCCGCGAAGCAATTGCCCCACCCGCAACGTGCCGTGCAGTCGACCGATGCGGAGGCTGTCTCGCGAAAGGTTGGCCGGGTCGGCCACCGCGACGGCCTGGGCGACTACGTCGCCAGTGAAGATGTTGACCGAGACCTGCTGGGCGGTGACATCGGCGCCGTTGACGGCCGCGACCTGCTCCGTCAGCCGCTGACCGAGCCAGCGCGGAACCGCGCCGACGACCACAACGACGCTTACCGCCAGCGTCGCCCCAACCGTCAGCGCGGCACGTGGTCGAAGTACAGCAACCGGCGAAGCGGTCGCCAAAACTCCACGGGCCAACAAGCGGAGCGACCAATACACTGCCTCACCTGCGGCCACCGCCAGTGCCGTGCCCAGCGTCAACCCGCCCAGGGTCACGTAACGGTCCAGGTCCAGAAGTGCCGCGGGCGCGGCATCGCCCAACCGGCCAATAGCGCTCCCCAGCCCGGTTTGGTCCAAAAGTCGCCTTCCGACGCCGTAAGAAATTGGCGTCAAGGCGTAGGCCGCCCCCAGCGCCCCGAACAGGCTCGTGGCGAAACTGGGCAGATGAATATTGAGCCCGGCGGCCACGAGCAGCAGCGTTACGAAGAGCAAATTGGGTCCAGCCACGAACCCGGCCAACACGCCCAACCCGACGGCCCAAACCACCGGGCGCAGCGAAACTTTGCTAACCACGTCATGCGCGGATGGCGACAGTGTGTCCGACATGGGTCTGGGTCCTTCCAGTGCGCAGCGCCCGCCGGGGACCGCTGGGGTAAGGCGGTCGTCGCCGGCGGACGCGTAGTTGGCCGGCGAGCGCGGGAAGCTCAAGCCGGCGGTAATCGCTGGCCGTGCGCCTGCGTCGCCACCCGGCGCGTGGGCCGGGCAGCGCCGCCGTGTCGCGTACCGGCCGCCATGAAAAACTGTGCAGGTTCTATCGGGGCTATCGGCGGCAACAATCGGGTGGCTTGAAACGGTCGTAGCGGACGCGGCCTAGCTTGCCGAATTTACCGGCCTTTCCGTAGGGCACCTGCGGCCGATATACTTACCTGCTTGGACAGTCCACGCAGCGACGCGTTCCCCGCGGCCGTTGTGCTTACGGAAGTTCTTGTGCCCCAATAGTTTGAGGAGACAAACGTGGACAAGGAATTGCGCGACCGGGCGCAGGACATTCATCGTCGCTTGGTCCAGCTACGAGACGGTCTTTGACCTTGTTGGCAAGCAGGCTCGTGTCCGAGAAATCGAGACGCGGATGAGCGCCGCCGACTTCTGGGACAACCAGGAGAAGGCCCAGGACACGGTGGCCCAACTTAAGGCCCTGGGGGTCGTCGTTCGTCCGCTGACCGAGCTGATCAAGGCCGACGAGGACTTGCAAGCGTTGATCGAAATGGCGGAGGAAGACCCGGGGTTCGCCGCCGAAGTTCCCCCGGAGGTCGAGCGGTTAGAAGCGCGACTGGAGGCGATCGAGCTTCAATCGCTTCTTTCGGGGCCGCACGACGCCTGCCATGCGCTGCTGACCATCAACGCCCGCGACGGTGGCACCGACGCCAACGACTGGGCGGAGATGTTGCTGCGGATGTACATCCAGTGGGCCGAGGCGCACGAATATCAGACCGAGGTTATCGATCGGCAGGACAACGAAGAAGCGGGCATCAATAGCGCTACGTTGGCCATTCGCGGCCCCATGGCCTATGGCTATCTCAAGGGCGAGACGGGAATGCATCGCCTGGTGCGGATCAGTCCGTTCAACGCGGAGGGGAAACGACAGACCAGTTTCGCCGCCGTCGACGTCTCGCCGGAGATTCAAGACTCATTCGAAGTCGAGTTGCGCGATGAGGACATTCGCGAGGACGTGTTTCGCGCCAGTGGCGCCGGCGGGCAGCACGTCAACAAGACTTC
>CAYWTU010000491.1:0-4018 GCA_964461275.1 uncultured Pirellulales bacterium
GTACGACGACGCGACGGGCGACGACATGTTGTTCTTGGCCCACTGCTACAACGAAGACTGCCTCGCGACCCGGCAAGACCAAGAGAAGCTCTACTGGATGGTCTACCCGGGCAACCGAAGGTCGCGGTTGCGTCGGCGCAACATCCTCGCCGCTCAGAAAACGCCACCATCGACGGCCGTTCCTACGACCAGCGAGATCGCCCTGCCGGCCGGAATTGTGCCGATCGATCAGCAGGGCGCCGAAGAGGCGGTCGCCTACCTGCAGAGTCGCGGGTTCTGCGCTCAGGACATCTCGCGTCAATACAAGGTCTTCCACTGCTGCGACGGTTCGGGCTGCCATCCCGATCCCTCCAACCGTCTTCTGATTCCGCTCCATATCGTGCACCGGTCCATGACCGGCCGAATCGCGACCGAGAACGCCGGCTGGATGGCGAGGTCGTATTTCCCGGAACCATCGGCCTACAAGTACCTCTTCGCTCGAGGGACGCGAAAGTCCCAGTTGCTGTACGGCCTGGCGCAGGCCATTCACACGAAGGGGCCGGTCGTGGTCGTCGAGGGGCCGACTGACGTCTGGCGGCTCGGCGGCAACGGCGTGGCGCTGCTCGGCAAGTCGATGTCCGCAGAGCAGCAGGCGCTCATTCGCCGGTATTGCGGCGGTCGTCCGGTGGTCGTCTTCCTTGATCGAGACGCGAGCGCCGAGGCGAAGCGAACGGTGCAACAACTGCTCGCGGAACGCCAAAGGGAGCGGGATAGTGCGCCGGTCGTTC
This sequence comes from uncultured Pirellulales bacterium, assembly GCA_964461275.1. Taxonomy (GTDB): domain Bacteria; phylum Planctomycetota; class Planctomycetia; order Pirellulales; family CAYNRE01; genus CAYWTU01. Next base: position 768 of record CAYWTU010000491.1, read on the forward strand.
AGGCGGAGTTGCCGATCGGCCGCAACGACGTCGGCGAATGTTATCGAGTTACCGCATGGGACCGTGTGGCGGCAGCGCTCGGTGTACGACGTTCCGCTCTTGGCGTCGACGTGAGGTTATAGCGATGCAATCGTCCGACGCCCACCAATTCAATGATCGCACAACGAGTTTGGGCAGGCTGCCGGGCGGCCCGGTCGTGGACGACAAGGTCGACGACGCAGCCGCCGTGGTGTTGGTCGTCCTGGACGTGGATTCGTCCCGGCCCGGGTTCACGCTGTTGGAACTGGCGGCCACGCTGGACACGGTGTCCGACGCCGGGGAGACCTTCAGGTTCAACTGGGCGGTCATCGCTGCGATTGGCCGCTGGCCCGGACGCGCTGGGCGATCCTTCGCTAGATCGTTGAGCGGCGTCCCGGTTCCGACGCCGATCAGTCCGATATGTGGGCCGCTGGGCGACGGCCTGTTTCCGAGCCGGGCCGCCGACGATGGCAGACGCCACCGGGACATCCGATCCCATGTACTCAACCAGCATCACCAGCAACAATCCCTCCCGAACCCGGGGCGTGAAGTGGGCCGCATCAGCCGCCATTGCCGCGGCCCGCCCTGGCCAAGACGATTCGCAGTTCAAACGGTGGGAGGCCGCCTTGTTGACCCCAGAGAAGAGATTCGTTCTCGAACCAGTGCATCGTTCAGTTATCCATCACAGTAGGAGAATCCAAATGGCAACCATTGCCAAAAAATCGAAGAAATCGAAGAAGCGTCTAACGACGCCCAAGAAACCAACCCCGAAGACCAAGCCCCTCACGCTCGGCGACAAATCGCCCGTACTATCGGTCACCTGCCGGTTTTGCGGCGCGGAATTGATCCTTGGCTCTCCGGGGCTGCGACTGTTTAGTCGGCGGGACGGCGTCGAGGGCCGCCCCTGCCGGCACGCCGCCTCCGTGTCACTGAAATTGGCGGTCTCGACCTCGGTTATCGGCGGTGGGGAGTTCCAAAACGTAGAGGAGTTTGAATGGGTTGTCCCGCCGATCGGCAAAGGAGACAGCCTGGGGCCATTCGGCGAGAACGAGACGCCAGTTGCCAGTACGATCGCCAAGAACCAGGATCGGAAATACGAATTCGTTCGAGAACTACAGATCGTTAGTGTGGCCGACCCCAGCCGATTGCTCACCAAAGGGGACGCCGAATGTTGGGTCACGATCTTCGTCACAGCCATCTTCACGGAAGACCAGAGGAGATTTCTCGACATCGTCGAAGAATCGTTTCCTGGTGTGTTTGACATCTGGGATAAAAAGTAGCGGTGGAGTCGTCCCTGGCTACGTACTTTCTTTCACCGGCCGCCCGCGGTGCTCCAGGTTGGGCCCGCGGGCGGCTGGTCTTTTTTGGCAGGATTTGGCCGACGGCGATTTGCAGCGGGATGCCAAAACTTAGAGAATGGCAGAAGCACCAATGGGGCGTTGAACATGGATGTTCGCCTGGTTGATCTCTTGCCCAACAGCCCGTTCCGGCCCGCCGATTGGCGATGGCGGCTGGTTGGCTACTTGCGTGACGGGCGGGTGCGCCGTGTGCCGCGGCCCTGGCATCGCGATCTCGCGGTCCGGCGAATACGGCGCTTCCAGGCCGCCCTGGAACGCTGCGGATCAGAGGCAGCCCATCTGCGGCTCGCCCGGCGGGAATCGGCGCTTTACGCGGCTTGGCAGATTTGGGCGTCGGGCAATACACCAGTGGCCGCCGAGCTACGGGCCCGGATTTTGGCCCGTCAGAGCGATGACGAGGTCGCTGACCGATTAGGCGTCGCGCCGGCGGTCGTGGCGGAATTTGAGACTGGGTTCTACAACGTGCGAGGCAAGTTGTCGGCGCCGTCCTACGTCGTGCATGTCGTGTTGGGAGGGCGGATGAATGCGGGGATTGAGCCCGGCGATGTCGATGCGCTCTGGGGTTCGGTGAGTTACTTCCACGGTCCAGCGATGCTGGACGCCATCATCGCCGGTTTCGACGGCGCGCACCGGCCGGAGCGGTTCGAGCAGTTGAAGTCGTTCTTCCGGCACGACGCCCAGGCCACGCTGTGGCGGAGGGTCTGGTTGGCAGCCAAGTCGTTGAACCCGACCGACCAACGTACTCAACTGCAGTTACTGCGACTGTTGCCCAGCTTGCAGGAGGCCGACGCGACCGCCCATCGCCGCCCCGCCTACGAAGCCGTGGATCGCCTCGGCACCGCTACCGCGCCCGTGTTGGCTGCTGCACAAAAACCTGCCGATCACCAAGTCGCCACGTCGCCCGCCCCCGCAAGCAGGCCCTCAGCCGTCGCGTCTGCGGCCCATGAGGCTGCAGTGCGGTCGCCTACCGTCCAGAAGCCACCGCGCCGAGTAGGCCGGCGCACCACCGAATCGCGCCGCCAAAGGCCCGCGTTGCCGGCCGCTGCGGCCGGATAGAGGGTCGCCACCGCCTGCCTGCCCCTGAACCAGACAAGCCGCGACACGCTCGGATGGATCGACACTAACCCAGACTACCAATTCGTTGTTCTCGAGCAGTGTAGGGCAAGAGGCACTCACCATGGCTTACCGCCAGCGCGGAAGAAAACGTTACTACTACCTGGTCCGCCGGATTGGTGGCCGTGTGGTGACCGAGTATTGCGGCCGCGGCGCGCTGGCCGAGGTCGAGGCCGGGCTGGCCGAAGACCGCCGGTTCCGTCGCCAGATGCGCGGCTGGTACCGCCAGCAGGTCCGCGCCGCCTGCCGGCTCACACGGGCGTTTCGGCAGGCCGTCCAACAACTCACTAGCGCTACCTTACTTGCCCACGGCCACCATCGTTCGAATGGCGGCCCGTGGCGAAAACGAAGGAGGATACGACATGCTATTGCGACATCCCCAAGCGGCCGCTGACGATGAGCAGGTCCGGCCCATCCGTACGCCTACCGTTCAGGAACGGCTGCAAGACCTGCGGCAGCGAGCCCGGCATGGTGACCGTCGGGCGATGGCCGATTTGCGCGCCCTGCTGGACGCACACCCTGAACTCTGGCGGGCCGCCAGCGACCTGGCGGCCCCGGCGATCGACGCCTGGCTGACGCTGGCGGCGCCCAACGATCCGTTTGAACGCGAAGTCCTGCTGCGCCGCATCGTAGAACTGCGGCGGGAGCTGTTGGGAGATGATCGGCGGCCGTTGGTTGCGCTGCAGGTCGAGCAGATCGTCGTGTCGTTTGCGCAGGTGCAGGCCGCCCACTTTTTGGTGGCCGAGGCCGTCCGACATGGCG
>CAYWTU010000492.1:0-4009 GCA_964461275.1 uncultured Pirellulales bacterium
CGCTCCGGCCAATTTCGCTGGTCATGGCCGTCTGTTCCTCGACGGCGCCGGCGATGGTGTTGGAGATGTCGTTGACCTGATTGATGATTTCGCTGATCCGCGAGATCGCGCCGACGGCGCTTTGCGTGTCCGACTGAATCGCGCCAATTCGCTGACTGATGTCCTCGGTGGCCGCGGCGGTCTGCTTGGCCAGTTCCTTGACTTCGTTGGCCACGACGGCGAAGCCCTTGCCCGCTTCGCCGGCTCGGGCCGCCTCAATGGTGGCGTTGAGGGCCAGCAGGTTGGTCTGCTGGGCGATCGATGTGATCACCTTGATCACGTTGCCGATGTCCACGCTGCTTTCGCCCAGTTTGGCTACGATGCCGTGCGTCTCATCGGCCACCTGGACCGCTTCGGTGGCCACACGAGCCGCTTCGCTGGCGTTCTTGGCGATCTCGGCGATGCTGACGCTGACCTGTTCCATGGCCGAAGCCACCGTTTGCACATTGCGACTGACCTCGCCGCTGGCCATCGACACATTGGAACCTTGCGAACTGGTCCGCTCGGCCACGACTCCCATTTCCTGGCTGACGTTGGCCACGGTCGCCGAGGCGCTGGCCAACTGGTCGGCGTCGTGAACCACGCCCTTCATCGTCTGGCACAACTGGCGCAGCGTTTGGTTGAGGGCTCGGCTCAACTGGCCGATCTCATCGCGGCCGTCCAGAGCCACCTCGCGGGTCAAGTCGCCCCGGCTGACCGCCTCGAGCACCTTGACCACGGTGGCCAACGGCTTGGTGATGCCGTACGAGATCACGCTTCCAAATACGATCACCACCGCGCCGATGACGACGCCCAGCAAGATCAAGGTCTGGCTGCGGCGGGCCAAGACCTGTCGGCTCTTGGCTTCGGCCGTGCGAAAGCGTTCGGTCGCTTGGAACACCGCCTCGTCGATCGCCTGTCGGTGGGTGTCGTAACGGCGCTTGAGGTCGTTGTTCACAATTTGCTCGGCGCGCTGCCGTTGACCGGCGGCGACGGCCGGCAAGAGCTGGTCGCGGGCCACGGAGAAAAACTCCATGGCCGGCTCGTACGATTTGACCAACAATGAGTCGGTCAACATGCTCGGCGCCAGCGTTTGTTTCCAGTGGGCGTGTCGGGCTTCGTATTCCTTCTGTAGCCTGGCCAATCGTTGGACCAACGTGTCTTGCGTCACGGGATCGGTCTCGTCGACCAACTGGTAAACCGTCAGGTATGACTCAATGATGTATTCCGGCGGAGGCAGGATGTCGGCCACCAGGTCTTTGGCCTGTACGATCTCGTTGTACAACGGACCTTCCACGCGGACCTCGTTCACCGTGCTGTAGACCAGGCAGCCAAAACCGGAAAAACCCAGCGTAAACAGGCCGAGCAGCACCAGCCATTTGGTGCGAACCGATAAGTTTTTGAACGACGCAAACATGTTGAACGCTCCCCGTTATTCTTGAGGTAGAAATCAATCGATTGGTTGTGCGAGGCCGGGAACTAACCCAGCGCCGCGGTCGAGTCGGGCTCCAAGTTCAGAGTCCGCTCCACATCCAGCGCCATCAGCAACCTGTCTGGCATCTTGAACACGCCCCGGACCAACTGCCGGGCGATCCCTTGCACCGTGCTGGGCGGCGCCTCGAACAAACTTTCCTCCGGTTCGACAACGTCGCCAATTTCATCCACCAACAAGCTCACGGCGCCGTCGCCGGTGCGCAGAACGACGTTCATCGGTTCCCGACCGTCGGGGAGCGGAGCGAACTTTAGCCGGCGGCGAAGATCGATGGCCGTGACGATTTGGCCGCGCAGATTCATCAGTCCCTGAACCGTTTCGGGCGCCAGGGGGACGCGCGTTGTCTCCTGAAACAACAGCACTTCCTGAACCTGCGTCACTTCGACGCCAAACATCAGCCCTTCCACGTAAAACGTGCAGAATTGCGCCGTGCCCGCCGTCGTTGCATTTTCCCAGTCCACGATTTTCGCTCGCCTTGAAAGGGTTTCGGGTTAGCCAAACACCGGTTCCGCGAAGCTGCTCGGCTCGTTCAGCGATAGGACCGCAGGCAGGTCTATGATCTCCGCCACGCGGTCTTGAATGACCGCCCGGCCCAGCACTCCCGGCCGCACCGTCTGCCAGTCGACCTGCATCTGCTGCCGGACGATGTCCACAATGTGTTCCACGACGAGTCCTGCACAGCGGTCGTGTTCGACGTACACCACCACGTGGACGCTGTCCGCTTGACCTTCCCCATGGCCGCCGCAGCCAAACACCTCTGCCGTGGAAACCAAAGGCAGAATCTGGCCGCGGTATTGCACGACTTGTTGGTCGCCGGCCCGTTCGATCGACCCGCGCGAGAACTCTTCCAATCGGGCCACCGCCCCCAGCGGTATCGCCGCGCGGCGGCCCGGCTCCAGCTCGATCAGGAGCAGCTCTTGTTGGTCGCCCTGGTCCGCGGCGGTGGCGAATTGCCGCTCGGCTCCGGCGCCTTCGCAGCCCTGGGTTTGCATCCCGGCTCGATGCGCCAGCCCCAACACGTCCAGAATGAGCGCCACGTGGCCGTCGCCCAGAATGGTGGCGCCGGCGAACACCGGCACATTGCGAAGCTGCGCGCTGAGCGGCTTGACGACGATTTCGCCGGTGTCCGTTACGTCGTCGACGACCAGGCCAAATTGCCTGCCGTCGGCTTGCAGCACAACGATGTTTAGGGCCGGGTCGCTGTCGGAATCAATGTCGGAAAGTTTGAGAACCTGCGAGAGAAAGACCAGCGGCAACAGATTGCCGCGGAGCCGGTAAACCGGCCAACCGTGCAGGTCTTCCACGCCGTCGCGAGCGGCGTCGCCGTCCATCCGCACCAGCTCGACCAGGCTCAATTGCGGAATCGCAAACCGCTCACCGCCGCACTTGACCATCAACGCCGGGATGATGGCCAATGTGAGTGGAATCTTGATCTTCATCGTGGCGCCCTGGCCGGCGACGCTGAGCAATTCGATCGCTCCGCCGATCTTCTCGATGTTCGTTCGCACCACGTCCATGCCCACCCCGCGGCCGCTGACGTTCGTCACCTTCTCGGCCGTGGAGAAACCGGGCAGGAAGACTAGGTTGATCGCTTCGCGCTCGCTCATCCGGGACGCCTGGTCGGCGGTGATCAGGCCCTTCTCCATCGCCTTTCGCTTGACGCGCTCGACGTTGATGCCGGCGCCGTCATCGGAAATTTCGATGTTGACCTGGCCTCCTTCGTGGTAGGCCCGCATGAGAATCCTGCCTTCTTCGGGCTTGCCCGCCAGCGCGCGAACTTCGGGAACTTCCACGCCATGGTCGATGGAGTTGCGAATGATGTGGGTGAGCGGGTCCTTGATCGCTTCGACGATCGTCTTGTCGAGCTCGGTTTCCTGCCCCTCCATGTCGATACGCACCTTCTTGCCGCACCCCGCGGCCGTGTCGCGGACGACGCGGGGAAACTTGCTCCAAATGTTCCCGATCGGTTGCATCCGAGTCTTCATGACCCCTTCTTGCAACTCGGTAGTGATCAAGTTCAGACGCTGCGAGGCCGCCGTCAGTTGCGCGTTCTCAGCCGCGGCCGTGTACTGCAGGATTTGATTGCGAGCCAGCACCAACTCGCCCACCAGGTTCATCAGCGCGTCGAGCAAATGGACGCCGACGCGGATGTTGTTGTCGGCGGCGCTAGGGGCCATCGGGGCGTTGGCCGCCGCTGGATGGCGCGCGGCAGTGGACGCCTCTTTGCCAGCGGCGGCGCCTGCGGCCGCGTCGACTTGGGCCATGGCGGCTGGCGTCGATGCGACGGCAGCCGCAGAGCTGGTTGTCGCGGCCTGGACCTCGGGCTCGGTGTTCTCGGCGAACGTATGGTCGTCATTAGCGGGCGGAACGGATGCACCGGGCAGAGGCTCGGCCGACGGCGGAACGCTTTGCAGCCACTGTAATTCGGCCTTCAAATCGCCATAGTCGGCGTCGGCCTCGTTGCCGGAGGAGGAGCCGGCCCCCATCCGGCTCCTCCAG
>CAYWTU010000493.1:0-4002 GCA_964461275.1 uncultured Pirellulales bacterium
CGATGCCTGATATGCGGGATAATACGACGTGCGAGGCGTCTGGCGACGACCTCCAGGTCGCGGGCCATTCGAGGGCACAGTGAGCTTGAAGATACTTGACCCACATCCACGGAACAAGCAGACCAGCCGGCGCGAATGGGACGGAACAACCCAAACCGCCGACCTGAGCACGTTACGCTGGACACTCGCATGCTCCATCAAGTCCATCTACAGTAAAGTGAGCCGCCGCAGGCCACGAGGCAGCATCGCCACCGCGATCGACTTTCAGCCTTTCTTCGCCTCACAACTCGCCGCCCATGCCGCAGTTTCTCGCCGACCGCCGAATTGTGGCCGCCATCTTGCTAGCCGCGGCGGTACGCCTCGGGTTGGCGACGGCGGTGTGGGCCATGCCAGGGCCCATGGCACTGCACGACCCGGACACCAATTCGTACATTCTGCCGGCCCAAGAGCTCTGGCGTCATGGCGCGTTTGCCGTCCAAGGCCGACCCGAAATCGTTCGCACGCCCGGATATCCATGTTTGTTGGCGCTCGGTGTCGCTGTCGGTCGTTTGGAGCCAATGGCCGTCGGCTTGCAAATCGGCCTGGCCTCGCTGACGACGCTGCTGACGGGACTGCTGGCGGCCCTGTTGATCGGCCCGGTCGAACCGCCGCCCACCGCAGGGCGCCCGCACACGGGGCCAAAGGAACTTATACCGACCAGCGCAGCCTTGGCGGCGTCCCTACTGCTGGCCCTAGAACCACTCAGCGTCTTGTATTCGGTCAAACTCACCAGCGAGACGCTGTTCACCGCCACTAATACGCTGAGCCTTGTACTCTTGGCAAATTACCTGCGCCGGCCGCGACTCACGCCGTTGCTGCTGGCCTCGGCGGCCCTCTCGGCCGCCGTTTACGTGCGGCCGATTGCATACTTTCTGCCGCTCGTCGGGGCGGCCGCCATTCTGCTGGCGCACGGCAAGGCACAAGTCGCCAAAGGCGTTCGCCATGCGGCGATACTGGCTGTGTTTTGCGGTTCGCTGGTGGGGCTTTGGCAGGTGCGCAACTGGCACAGCGCCGGGTTTGTTCGCTTTTCCGCCATCGGCGACGTGACACGGTACTACTACACGGCCGCCGCGATCTGGGCCAAACAACACGGCGAATCTTACTATGACGTGCAAGACCGTTGGGGGTATCACAATCAGGAGTTGCACCTGGCGCAGCATCCGGAACAGCGCCTGTGGTCCGACGCCCAACGATTGGCCTGGATGCGCGGCCGGTCCGCCGAACTGATTTGCCGATATCCGCTCATCGCCGCCCGGCTGCATGTCCGAGGCATGGGGCTGATGTTGACCGAGCCCTCGTCGGTCGAATGGCTGCGGATATTCGGCCGGTATCCCCGCGAAGGGCGACTGTTGGGACGCATGTTCGACGATGGCGTGGCTGCCACACTATCCGACTTGCGCCGCGAACAACCGCTGGTGTTTTGGAACTGTGCCGCCGGAGTGTTGTTGCTCGCGACGCTGTACGCGCTGGCTGTGGCGGGCTGGTTGCGGCTGCCAAATACACGCGATCCGGTCTTGGCGCTGGTGCTGCTGCAAGTGACATACTTCTTGATTGCCTCGGGCGGTCCACAGGCGGTCGGGCGGTTCCGGCACCCCATCATGCCGCACGTCTGCGCACTGGCCGGCATCGGCCTGGCGGCGATTATAGTTCAAAGCCGCCGCGCCTCGTCACGAATCCGGCCATAGCGCCTGGCCAAGCCACACGAGCAAGTAAACCGCGAAAATACTGAAGACACGATGTCTTGAGCGCCAGGTCATGCAACCGTCGGAAAGAGAACCGGAGATCGCGCGAACGCCCTGGGCGATCGTGGGCGCCGCGTTGGCGCTGCGATGGTGGCTGCTGGTCGCGGCCATTGTGGTCTCCGGCAACCAGCCGCGGATCTACGAGCCCGACTCTACCGGGTACGTGGCGCTGGCAACCTCCCTGGTCAACGGCGACGCCTTCGCTCAGCAAGGCGAACCGGAGTTGTACCGCACGCCTGGGTACCCGGTTTTTTTGATGTTGGGAGTCGAACTGGGCAAGCATCGCACAGGCGACGACCCAGCGAATTTCGCCGTTTTTTCGCAGGGAGTCATCGGCGCCGCAACCGTTGGGTTGGCATTTCACCTGGCGCTGGCATTGAACTTAGGCGTCGTCGTGGCCCGCCGCGCCGCGTGGCTGCTCGCCGTTGAGCCGCTGTCGATCTTGTACGCCAACAAGGTTCTAACCGAGACCGTCTTCACGTTCCTGATGACGGCCAGCGTGCTGCTGCTGGTGCAATATGGTCGCCGGCCGACGACGGGCCGCATCGCCGCGGCGGCTCTGGCGTTGGCGCTGTCCATCTACGTGCGACCGGTGGCGTACTACCTGCCAGCGGTCGTTGTGCCGCTGCTGTTGAGTGCGGCGCTGCTCCGCGGCGCCGCGACCAGGGTGACGTGGCCACAGCCGCTCTTGTATCTGGCGATCGTGGCCGCGGCCGTGGCGCCTTGGCTGGCCCGCAACCGGGCTCTGTGCGACTACGATCAAATCTGCTCCACAGCCGACATCAAGCTTTATTTTGTGCAAGCTCGGGCGGTGGAGGGTTTGCTCCGCAACGGCCGGTACCCCAGCGACCTGAACGTGATCGACTTGGAGGCTCACCGGCAGGCCCACCCCGAGCAGGCCAATTGGACCCGCGGCGAGCAACTCCGCTGGATGCGCCGCGAAGGGTCACAGACCATTCGCGCCGCCCCTTGGACCTACGCCAAGATCCACGCCTGGGAAATGCTCGATACGCTGGTAGACAACGGCACCATGGCCTACCTGGACATGTTCGGTCTTGTCCCGGCGGCTACGCCGGCCGTAGACCGACCTGTCGGGATGATGCAGCGCGTGGCGGCGGCCTGGCAAACCAAGCCGGTCATGGTGAGCACTTACGTTGCCCTGACGGCGTCGATGTTGGCCTACCTGCTGCCGGCCGTGGTGGGCCTAGGGGCGTTGCTCACGCGCGGCAAACAGCACCCTTGGTTGCCGCGGATTCTGCTGTTGACCGTGCTGGCGTACTTGCTGCTTGTTTCAGTCGGACCAATCGGAGGCCACCGCTATCGCGTGCCGATGATGCCGATGTTCTGCGTTCTGGCGGCGTGGGGAATTTCGCCGAACGCTCGCCGAGCCGGCGGCCTATAGGCTGGACCTACGCGCTCGGCTGCCGCAATAGCAGCTCACGGGCATGTCGCACCAACCGGGCCGCGGCCGGGCCACTGTCGGCCAGTGCCGTAAGATGCCCCATTTTTCTTCCAGGCCGCGGTTGGGCCTTGCCATAAAGGTGCAGTTTCACATCCGGCAGTTCCAATGCGGCCGTCCAATTCGGCTCGCCTTTTTCCCACAAGTCGCCCAGCAAGTTGGCCATGGCCGCGGGCCGCAGTTGTGCCGTCGAACCTAGCGGCAGGCCGCACACCGCACGCAACTGCTGTTCGAACTGGCTGGTCACGCAGGCGTCAACCGAAAAGTGTCCCGAGTTATGCGGCCGCGGCGCCAATTCGTTAATGAGCAGCGTCTGGTCCTTGGTCACGAAGAACTCGACGCACAGCACGCCCACAACATCGAGCTGCTCCAGCACACCTCGGGCGACATCCACCGCCTGCCGGCGCACCGCCGGCGACACGTCGGCCGGCGCCGTGGTCACATCCAGGATGTGGTGCTTGTGCTCGTTGCCCACCACGCGGAAGTCGGCCAGCGCGCCGTCCACGCCCCGGGCCGCGACAACCGACACCTCACAGGCGAAATCAACCCATGCTTCCAGAATCGCCTCGCCCGTGGCCAGCGATTGCCAGGCAGCGGCGGATTCTGCGGCCGTGGAAATGCGGACCTGGCCTTTGCCGTCATAGCCCCAGCCGGCGGTTTTGAGGACGGCCGGCAGACCGATCCGGCCGACCGCCGCAGCCAACTCCGCCTCGGAGTGCACCGCCACAAAGGGCGTGACGGGAAAGCCGTGTTCGGCCAGGA
>CAYWTU010000494.1:0-4000 GCA_964461275.1 uncultured Pirellulales bacterium
CAGCAGCTCGGTCGATAGGCCCAGCGACGGCAAGGAGAAGGTCGAGAAACCTGCGGGCGACGACCAAGGCGCCGTCGTCGGCAGCAGCCTCGATCTGAAGCCGGTCTGGACCAACAACGGATTCGAGCTGCAAAGCAAGAACAAAGACTTCAAGGTCCACGTGGGCGGCCGCACCCAGGTCGACGCCGCGTTTTTCGACGCCGACGACAGCGTGCAGTATGGCGCCGGCGGCACAGGAACCATTGGCGACTCGGTCAACATGCGTCGGGCCCGCTTGCGCGTCGACGGCACGTTCTATGAAGTGATCGATTGGGCCGCCGAATACGACTTCGTCAACACCGCTTCGGTCGCCACGGCAGCCGACGGCGTGCTTCCCTTTCCGGTCCCCACCGACTTGTGGGTCACGTTGACCCACTTGCCCGTCGTGGGCAATTTCCGCATCGGCAACTTCAAGGATCCGATCAGCTTCGAGCACCTGATGAGCAGCCGGTTCCTCGATTTCTTGGAACGGTCGCCCGGCTTCGATGCAATCTACGGCCGATTCAACAACGGCTTCTTGCCGGGGGCGATGTTCTTCAACTGGACCGAATCGGAAAGAATGACCTGGGCTTTAGGGGTGTTCAAGAACGGGGTCAACCCTTTCGGATTCGGGGTCGGCGGCGGCGAATACTTGCTCGAAGGACGCCTGACGGCGCTGCCGTTGTATGACGCGGACGGCCGGTATCTGATTCATGCCGGCGTTTCCGGCCGGCACGCCGACCTGGACCAGCAGCAGATCCGCTTCATCTCGCGCGGTTCGATCCGCAGTGGTCCGCCCGGTCCGTTCAATCCCGTCTACGCCAACACCGGCTTCATGGCGGGCGACACGCAGGACATCGTCAACGTCGAGCTAGCATCGGTTTGGGGACCGTGGCAGTTCTTGTCCGAGTACAGCGCCTCGTTTGTCACCAACGCCACATTTCCTTTGGCCAACGGCACGTTCCGCGGCAACGTCTTTTTCCAGCAGACGTATGTCGAAGCGTTGTACTTTCTCACCGGCGAGCATCGAGCGTACAACCGCAAGACCGGCGTCTTCGACCGCATCGTGCCGCACGAAAACTTCTTTTTCGTCAAGGACGAATGCGGCCGCGGCATCTTCGGCCGCGGCGCCTGGCAGGTTGGCGCACGCTACGCGTTTTTGGATCTCAACGACTCCGGCATCACCGGCGGGCAACTGCACGACGTGACGTTCGGCCTGAACTGGTTTTTGAACCCGAACATGAAATTCCAGTGGAACTACAACTGGACCCGCCGCGACGGGGCCGCTGCCACGTCGGACGGCGACATTCACGGGCTGGGAATGCGGATGGCCATGGACTTTTAAAGGCAACAAACAACCTTCTTGGTTCGCTGAATCAAGGGGAGTTCGAGGTCCGCAACCTGGTTGTTGGGCGGCCGTTTAGAACTCCGCCACTCGTAAGCTTGTGGCGATGCGGCGCCGCTGTTGTCGCCAATACTTCCAACCGGGCAAGAAAAACGACAGCGACGTGACCACGCCGAACAGCGTGATCCCCACGCTGGGAAACCGGGCCATCACCGCGGCCAAGACAAATTGGGCCGCGGCATAGAAGTAAAATTCGCCGCTGAGAATCGCCGCCTTCATCAGGAAGACCGTCCCGCCGGTTAGTCCCAGCACCGGCGACAGCGTCAACACCGGCAGCCCCAGCATCGCCTCGATCAGGTACAACATTGCGTTGGTGACGATGCTCGCGCCCCACACGTGGGCGATCTGCCGCTCGACCAGCGTCACCGGCCCCGCCCGTCGCCGCAGACTCCAAAAAATGGCGGCCCACACGCCGATGCCGAGCAACCACAACAGCAAGAACGGCGCCGGCCGGTCGACCCCGCGCTGCTGCATGACGTTGGTCGCCAAACACAGCGCCAACAACACGACGCTGTGCCACATCCAAAGCACGCCCCAATTCTCCAACACGGGAGCGTGGTGCGTGGCGCCCAGCAACCGCGTCACGACGTCGCCGAAGGCGCCGCTGCGCGCCGAAATGGGTTCCCCCGCTAGGTACGCCTCCAAGTCGTCAGCCAAAGCCGCGGCCGACGCATATCGCAAGTCCACCGGCTTTTGCAGGCATTTCAAGACGATCTGTTCCAACGATCGGTCGACCTGCCGATTGAGTTGCCGCGGCGGCAGCGGATCTTGTTCCAGCAGCGACAGCACCGTGTCGACCACCGTCGCGGCTTGAAACGGCGGTCGCCCGGTAAGCGCGTGGTAGAGCACGCAACCTAGGGCGTAGACGTCGCTCTTGGGCCCGACCTGTCCGCGCTGTCCGGCCGCCTGCTCGGGCGCCATGTAGTTGGGCGTTCCCAAAATCGCCCCGCTGCGCGTTAGTTCGGCCGGAGCTTCGAGCCGGCGCGCCAAACCAAAATCGGTCACGTGCGGCCTGCCTTCGCGGTCCAGCAGAATGTTGGACGGTTTCAGGTCGCGATGCAGAACGCCCCGAACGTGAGCGTATTGGACCGCTCGGGACACCTGGGCCACAATTCGCGCCGCCTCGCGCGACGGCAACGGCCCGTCGGCCAGGCGCTGCGTAAGCGTCTGGCCCGGCACAAACTGCATGGTGAAGTACGGCAAGTCGCGCCATTGACCTACCTCAAAAACCGGCACGATTCCCGGATGATCGAGTTGCGCGGCCGCCCCCGCTTCGGCCTGGAATCGGGCCCGATCGGTGGCGCTGGCGTGCGCGCCGGCAAGCATCATCTTCAAAGCCACTTCGCGGTCCAGCGCCCGTTGCCGTGCGCGGTAAACGACCCCCATGCCGCCGCGGCCCAGTTCTGACAATAGCTCGTATTCGGGCGGACAGTCGCCCACCGCGATTTCGTCGCCGCGCACCACCGGCCTGGGGACCGCCTGGTCCACGTGCGACGACGCGCCGCCGGTCGCCTTCGCCGACGGGCTGTCCCAGGCGCCCGTGGGCGAGAGATTGCCGCTGCTGCGCTGTCGCGCCGAGTCGGCCATCCGCTCGGCCAGCACGGTCGCGCTCCACAGTTCGCGCAGCTCCCGGGCCAACTCGGGGTCGCGCGGCAACTCCGCGGCAACGTCGAATTGCTCGCCACGGCGAAACCGAGTTAACCAGCCGCCGAGAAGCTGCGCCAGATGCTCTTCGGCGGGCGTGGGGGCCTCCATGGATACAACCTTGTATGGACCGTGATTCCAGCGATTCTAGCCGGCTCGTCTCATCGCCCGCCCAAATCTAAGGGGACGCCATCAGGTGCGGGGCGACGTGCCGTACGCGAATTTTGCTTGCGTTGGTGAAGCGGGATTGGTGTACAATTGTAGAAGAAAGTCGAGCGACCGCCATGATTCAGATTCATCTGCCGCCTGAGATCGAAGACAAGCTTCGCGACCTTGCGGTGCAAACCGGGCAAGACCTTAGCTCGTTAATTGTCGAGGCCCTGCGACAGAAAATCGAGGGACCGCCGCGAGTTGATGCCATCTTAGCGCCGTTTAGAGCCGCCTTCGCGCAGTCGCGGGCGACGGACGAAGAACTGGACCACGCCGTTCAGATCGCGCGGGACGCAACTTGGCAGGCCACACGACATCCGTGAGCGACGCACCAAAGGTCGTCTTCGATTGCATGTTGTTCGTCCAGGCGGCGGCTCGCAGCACCGGACCGGCCGGCGCATGTTTCGCTCTGGTGCAGGCTCAAGCCGTCGAACTGCTTCTCAGCCAACCGGTGCTGGACGAATGGCGCGACGTGCTGTCGCGAAGCGAAGTTCAACGCTTGTTTCCCGGCGTGACGTCGCGACAAATCCAGATGTCGCTCACTGAGTTGGCGCGGTCGACCCGAATGATTGAGCCTTCGACGGCGCCTTTCGTAATCGACCGGGACCCAAAGGATCAGAAGTATCTTGATCTCGCTTTCGCAGGCCGAGCGTCCTACTTGGTGACACGCGATCGCGACCTGCTCGCCGTTACTTCCGACCCACTCTGGGGTTCTTGCGAGGC
>CAYWTU010000495.1:0-3997 GCA_964461275.1 uncultured Pirellulales bacterium
TTTGTGCGCTCATCATAAACGCCCAGAACCTACCTCGGCAATAACGGCCGTGGCCAAGTGGGGGTGGGATCCACCCAGTGAGCTGGCGCGGCGCGAGTTCGGATTCGTCGCCACTTCGGCCAAATTCTGGCGACATCCGTTACAGTACCGGCGATTGCCACTACGCCGAGGCGGCGAGGCCCTCCCCGCTGATGTCGAAGGTGAAGATACCCTCGTCGAAGTCGTTGCTCCGAATCGTGACCGTTGCCGTCCGCGTGCCGACGGCCGAGGGTCGGAACGTAATCGTCAGGGCGGAACTCGCGCCGTGGGGCAAAGATGCGGCCGGCTGCTGCGTCACGGTGAAGTCCGCCGCGTTGGCGCCGCCGATCGAGACGGCCCCGCCCGCCAGCCCCAAACTCAAGGCCCCTTCGTTCTCGATGGTGAACGTCCGCGCCGCGCTTTGGCCGACCGTGACCGATCCAAACGCTGTTTGGTCGTCGGCCGAAGGGGTCGCGTCGCCGTCGGCGATGATCAAACTGGCGGCGCCGATGACCTTGATCTCAGGCGTTCGAAGGGTGGTGCTAGTGCCGTGGACCGTAAAGGAGAACGGGCTTTCGTTGGCGTCATCGCTAGCGAACGAAATTATGGCCGTCCGCTCACCTGCGCCGATGGGTTGGAACGTTACGTCGAACGTCGTCGTGCCATTGACGGCGACAGTTCCAACGGGCTGGCGCGTCACCAGGAAATCTCCCGCGTGCGGTCCGCCGACGGTGACCCGTGGAGCGCCCGTGAGATTCAACGCAGCGTCGCCTTGATTGGTGATGGTGTAGCGCGTCGTCGTAGCGCCGCCGTTGATGGTTGCTTCGCCGAAGTGAGCGGCGCTGGTCGCGCCGTTCTCGATGCGATGGCCGTCCAGCGCCGTGACGGAAATCTGCCGATTGGAAGCGGTTGTGCCCGTGCCGCGAATGGCGAACGTGTATGACCCCTCGTCGCTGTCGTCGTTGGCGATGGTCACCGTCGCCGTCCGAGCGCCCACTCCGTTGGGCGTGAAGCGGACGTCGAACGTCGCGTTCGCAGCGCTGCCGACCGTAGCCGGGGGCAACGTGACGACCGAAAACTGACTGGCGTCGACGCCGGAGATTTGCACCCGCGGGTTGCCGGTCAGGTTCAGCGCGGATCCGCCGAAATTGGTGATGACAAACCGCTGGTCCTTGCCGCTGGAGAAGAGGTCGACGTTGCCAAAGTCCGTGCCGTCGGCGGTGCTGGGAGTCGTGTCGCCGCTGTTGATGATTATGGCGTCGAGGCTGCCCAGGACAATTTCCGCGGCGGACGCCCCCGTCCCCTGAATCGTAAACGTGTACGATCCTTCGTCGCCGTCGCTGTTGGCGATGGTCACCGTTGCCGTGCGCGTGCCGGCGGCGCTGGGGTTGAATTGGATGCCGAAGGTCTGATTGGAATTGGCGGCGACCGAAGCGGGAGGCGGCGCCACGACCGTGAAATCGGCGGCATTGGCGCCGCCGATTGCCACTCGCGGATCGCCGCTGAGGGTGAGCGAGGAGGTCCCCAGGTTGCTGATTACAAACGTCCGGTTCACCAAACCCGAACTAACGTCGACGGCGCCAAAGTCGGTCCCGTCACCCGTGCCGGGAATTGCGTCGCCGCTTAGTATTTCCACGCTTCCTACGAAACTACTGAGTGTGATCTCGGGCAACGATCCCCCGTTTCCTTGGATGGCGAAAGTGTAAGTGCTGGCTGTATCGTCGTCGCTGGCGATGGTCACGGTGGCCGTCCGCGTGCCGGCTGCCGAGGGATTGAACTGAATGGCGAATGTGCGGTTGGTGTTTGATTCAATGGCGGTCGGCGGCAGCGCGACGACGCTGAAGTCCGCCGCATGGGCTCCACTGATCGCTACCCGGGGCGTCCCGGTCAGGTTGAGCGTGCCGGGTCCAAAGTTGCTGATGGCGAACGTTTGTGTGCGCAATCCGCCCGCTGTGTCCACCGTGCCGAAGTCGGTGGTGTCGGTGGGGCTGGGAGTCGTGTCGCCGGAGTTGATGATCGTACCGGTAAAGCTGCTGACGGCAATTCGGCCCCGCTGTGCGACAACCCCGCCGGTCCCTTGAATGTCGAACGTGAACGGATTACCGGTGGCATCGTCGTTGGCGATGGTCAACGTGGCGCGGCGGACCCCGTCCGCGCTGGGGTCGAACCGCACGACGAACGTCGAATTCGTGCCGGCCGCAATGCTGCTCGGCGGTTGAACGGTGACGGTGAAGTCGGCTGCGTTGGCGCCTCCTACGATCACCCGTGGCGTGCCCGACAGGTTGAGCGTGCCGGAACCGAGGTTGCTGATGGCGTACGTCTGAGTTTGCGAGCCCGCGGCGGTGTTGACCAACCCGAAGTCGGTCGAGTCGCCGGCGCTGGGGGTGATGTCTCCGTTGGCGATGTTCACTAGCGCCAGGTTGCTCACCGCGATTTTTGGCAGGTTGGCCCCTGTGCCTTGGATGGCAAAGGTGTAGGGGCTTTCGTCGGGATCGTTGTTGGCGATCGACACCGTAGCGGTGCGCAGTCCGTTGGCGCTGGGGTTGAATTGAATGGTCAGCGTTTGCTGACCGCCCGTGTTGATCGTGCCGCCGGTCGGTTGCGTGACGACGGTGAAATCGCCGGCGTTGGCGCCGGCGATTGCCACCAGCGGCGTGCCGGACAGCGTCAACGGGCCGGCGCCGGAATTGGAGATCACAAAGCTCTGCGCACGCAGCCCAAACTGCGTGTCGACTGTGCCGAAGTCGGTCGACTCCGCGGCGCTGGGCGTCGTGTCTCCCGAGGCGATCGGAGTGCCGTCGGGATCGGCCAAGGCGATTTCCGGCGCCGCCACGCCGGTCCCTTGCACCGCGAACACATACGTGCCTTCGTCGGCGTCGTCGCTGGCGATGGTGACCGTCGCCGTGCGCAAGCCGACGGCGGTCGGTGTGAACCGCAATTGAAACGTCGTTTGGCCTGTCGCCGCCACGCTGGCCGACGCAGGCTGTGACGTCACCGTGAAGTCCCCGGCATTCGCGCCACCGATGCTGACCAGCGGAGTTCCATTGAGCGTCAGCGTCATGTCGCCCACGTTCTGCACAGTGAACGTGCGCGGGGTCGAGGCGACGGAAACCTGCAGGCTGCCGTAGTCGGTGCCGTCGGCCACGGCAGGTGTCAGGTCGTTATTGGCGATGGAGATGGCGTTGCCCTGGAGATTGATGTCGGCCGCCAGCAGACGGCGGCATTCCAAGGCCTCCAGACCGAGCGGACGGAGCGCAAACGACGACAACGATCGGCCGAGTCGATTTCGGCGCAGGCGCGGGGTGCGAGACATGCCAACTCCTCTGTTGCCAAGGTGTATCGAGACGGTCCTTGGGCCGGGGTCAGCGGCGCCGGGAACGGCTCTGCGCAAAGTTGCAACGCGGGAGGCGCATGTTCCGGGTCGCGCTCCCCGCAGTGGCGTCCATATTGAATGGACCTGCGCCCGGATGCAACAGGCCGGCAGCTATGGCCTGGCCGAACTGGTAAACCAATTTCAACTGCGCGCGGTGGGCGTAAGCCGACGGTTTGCGAAGATGCGACAACACAGGGGACAAAAGCCTCTGTTGGCCGCGGCAACTACCCCACGTCGCCCAGGTTCAGCACGCGGCCGTAGCGGACCAGCATCATGCGCCGAAGCCGGTGGTGCTGCGGCTGGGCCAGCGCGGGGTCGGCTGTGATGAGCTGCGATGCGTCGCGGCGGGCCTCTTCGACCACCGCCTGGTCGCGGATCAAATCGGCAATCCGAAACGGCGGCAGGCCGTGCTGTTTGGTCCCCAGCATGTCGCCGGGGCCGCGGATGGCGAAGTCGGCCTCTGCCAGATCGAAGCCGTTCGTGCTCCCGACGAACGCGTCGAGCCGCTTCTTCGACTCCTCGGTCTGCGGGTTGGCGAACACGCAGCAGTAGCCGGGGTGTGCGCCGCGACTGATGCGGCCGCGAAGCTGGTGCAATTGCGACAGG
>CAYWTU010000496.1:0-3992 GCA_964461275.1 uncultured Pirellulales bacterium
TGGCGATGGCCGCCGACTCTTGGGCCGCCTTGTCAATTCCCACGGCTGCAATCTTCAGCGCCCAAGGCAGCGTCACGTTGCACAGGGCGTAGGTGCTGGTGCGGCCCACGGCGCCCGGCATGTTCGTGACGCAGTAATGCACCACCTGATCGACGATGTACGTCGGGTTGCTGTGCGTAGTCGGTTTACTCGTGGCGACACAGCCTCCCTGGTCGATTGCCACGTCGATGATGACCGCCCCCGGCTTCATCAGCTTCAGATCGTCGCGTTCGATCAGCCGCGGGGCCCGGGCGCCGGGAATCAACACACCGCCGATCACCAGGTCGGTTCGCTGCAACTGCTCCCGGACCGTGTGCCGGTCGCTGTAGAGGGTATCGACGTTGGCCGGCATGACGTCGTCCAGGTAGCGGAGGCGGTCCATGTTGATGTCCAACAGCGCGACGTCCGCGCCAAAGCCTGCCGCCACTTTGGCGGCGTTGGCCCCCACCACGCCGCCGCCCAACACCGTGATATGCGCCGGGGCCACGCCCGGCACGCCGCCGAGCAAAATGCCGCGCCCCA
Source organism: uncultured Pirellulales bacterium (assembly GCA_964461275.1). Lineage (GTDB taxonomy): Bacteria > Planctomycetota > Planctomycetia > Pirellulales > CAYNRE01 > CAYWTU01. The sequence goes on from CAYWTU010000496.1 coordinate 562, forward strand.
TCTGAGGTCGTTCGAGGTATTTGGCCCCCTCCTGGATGCTCATCCGCCCGGCCACTTCGCTCATGGGCGTCAACAGCGGCAGTCGGCCGTGCTCATCGCGCAGCGTTTCGTACGCTACGGCGGTCGTGCCGCTGTGCAACACCGCCTCGGTCAGCTTCCGATCGGCTGCAAAGTGAAAATAGGTGAACACCGCCTGCCCCGGCCGCAGCAACTCCCATTCGTTGGCCAGCGGTTCTTTGACCTTGAGGATCAAATCGGCCTGGCCGTAAACCTCGGCCGAGGTGGCGACCAGCTTGGCGCCGTGGTCGGCGTAGGCCTGATCGGCGATGCCGGAGCCCAAGCCAGCGCCCGACTCGACCAGCACGCGGTGCCCGGCCCGCGTGAGTTCGTCGACGCCCACGGGCAAGATCGCCACGCGGTATTCGTCCGGTTTGATTTCCCGCGGCACGCCGACGATCATCGCGCTGCCTCCTTTCGCACGAATTTCTGAATCCGCTCGCCCATAATGTCGCCGGCGTAGATGTCGCCGCGCGAATCGATCGCCAGGCAGTGTACCCAATCCAGCTCGCCCGGTCGTGACTGCGTTTTATTTCCCAGGGGAACGCGCCACTGCTCGATGAGTTGGCGCTCGGGCGTAAAGGCCATGAAGACCTGGTCATTGGGCGGACAGCCGAGGACTTCGTCCGAGTCTCGCCAACCCAGCGGCGAGCTGCCGCAAATCCAAATCAACTCCAGGTCATCGATCCGCCCCGCCCGATTCATAGAACCCGCCGTCCGCCAAAAACCCCAAGGTACGATCGTGTTTTGCCAACTTTCCAGAAGATTACCGCCTAGATCGAACACCTGCACGCGGACGTTGTTGCGATCGGCCACGTACAGCCGCTCGTGCGAGTCCAAAATCACGGCGTGCGGCAGGCTGAATTGCAGTGGACCGGCGCCCAGGTCGCCCCAGGCCTTGACGAACTTTCCCTGGGCGTCGAAATGGACGATGCGGTTGTTGCCGTAGCCGTCGGCCACAAACACGTCTCCCTGACGGGTGACGGCCATATCGGTCGGCTGGTCGAGGTGGGTTTCGTCCGTGCCGGGCACGCCGGGCGTTCCGATCGTTTGCAAGAGTTCGCCCGTCGGCGTGAACTTGCGGACCACGTGCAGGCCGATGTCGGCGGCCCAGATGTTTCCTTGGTGATCGATTTTGAGGTGATGAGCCGTGTGCAATTGGTTGCTGCCCCAGGTGCGCAATAGCTTCCCCTCGCGACTGAACACCCGGCACGGCGGCTGGGCCCGCACGAAGACGTAGACGTTGTCTTGGGCGTCGACCGCCACGCCCGGCACGGCGGCCCATTTCATCTCCGACGGGCTTCGCGGCCAGTGGGGATCGACCTCGTAGGTGACCGAGGCGTTGGCTCGCGGATAGGGAGGCATCTTGCCGGGCAGGGGCTCCGGCTCGGCCGCTACGAGGCATCGAACCGTGCCGAATGACAGGAAAAAAGCGAACCAGCCGAGGGCGAAGAGGCGCATGGCACACGTCCTTGGGTTCTAGGGGCGAACCGACCGTGCGCTATTAGAGAACCGGCGGCGTCGCGAAGCAAATCGGAGGCGTCGGTTTACACGCCAAACGGCACCTAACCCACCACTTTGAAGCTAGCGCGATTGCATTCACAAAGGAGCGGAAGGGCGCAAGCGCTCTGGTCAAACAACCAGACCGACAAACAACCGGACGGCTCGCGCCGTGCCGCTACAATGCCGATGCCGTCGCACTAGCTTCAAAGGGGTGGGCCCCTTAGCCTACGGTGGCCAGCTCGTTTTCCGCTTCCTCGGCTCCGCCCAGAAGCGACAGCCCCACCAGCAGCCGCAGATCGCGGATGTAGCGAATCACGTCCCGCTGGCTCACGACACCCACTAGTTTGCAGCCGCGCGTCACCAACAAACGGTGGACGCGGTGCTCGAGCATCAGGTCGGTGGCCTCCATGAGCGATGTCTCTTGGTCGATCGTCAGCAGATCGGTCGTCATGTAGTCGGCGACGCGGTTCTTGGGCGTGTGCACGTCGTACAGAATCCGCAGCAGGTCGTACTCCGTGATCAGCCCAACCAACTCGCGGTCCCGGTTGAGCACCGGAATGCCGCTGACGTTGTGCCGTAGAATGAGATCGACGACAGACTCCAGCTTGTCGGAGTCCAAGACGGTGACCAGATGCTTGGTCATGACTCGCTTGACGGCCAACATCGGACGGGCTCCCCGGGGGTCCAGTGAACAACGGCGATACTTGGTCGCCGCCGTGGCACTCAAGCATAGTTCAGACCGCGGCAGCTCTTAGGGGAAACCGCAGCACCATGATCGCCGCTGCTGCCCTCGCTGCCGAAAGGCATCGCCCGTCGGCGATTGTTGCCGAAGGGCAGCGCGCTCGATAATCGATAATGAGAATCCGGCGGCGAAATGGGGCAAAAACCGGGGCGATCACTCGGCCGGATCGCAACTGTCGTTTGTGCCGGCGTGGACTTCGGGCCCCGGGTGGCGGCCCGGCAGATCTTCGGCGTACCAGCGGGCGAGCACTTCTTCCCACTCTCCGGAGCGCTTCACGCGGACCCAGGCGTCGCGCACGGCCAGCGCCTCGGGATGTAAGTGCGCATACTTGATGCCGAACTTGCGCATGACGCGGCCGCACATGTCCGAACCGTAAATCTGCTCGGCCAGCCGATAGTGTTCGCGAATGACGTCGCGCTGTTCGAACAGCGAAGGGGGTGGGGGCAAAGGTTGACCCGCTGCCAGCGCCCGCGCCTGGCCAAACACCCACGGATTGCCAATCGCCCCGCGGGCCACCGTGACGCCGTCGACGCCGGTTTGCGCAAGCATGTCCAAACAGCTCTGCGGCGTGAACAAGTCGCCGCTGCCCAACACGGTCCGCCCGCCGGCGTGTCGCTTCACTTCGCGGAGAAACTCCCAGCGGCTAGGCCCCACATAGCGCTGCTGGACGGTGCGGCCATGCACCGTAATCGCCGCGACGCCACGCGCGAACGCGCCGTCAAAGATCGTAAAAAAATTCTCTCGGCTCTGCGGAAGGTCGTCCAGACCGCGGCGCATTTTGACGGTCACGGGAATGTGCGGCGGCACGGCATCGCGCCCCCGGGCCACGATTTCCAAGGCCGTGATAGGCTGCCCCAGCAGGTAGCCGCCTCGGCAGCGCCCGAGAACTTTTTTGACAGGGCAGCCGAAGTTGATGTCGATGACGTCGAAACCGGCCTGCACCAGTTCCAGCGCCGCCGGGGCGAACTCCTCGGGATTGCTCCCCATCAACTGCCCGCCCACCGGGTGCTCGTCGTCGGTGACGCGAACCAGCCGGCGATTGCGCTTGGAGAGCCGCAGCACTATCTGGTCCAACAGCACTTCGCAGAGCGTGTACGGCGCGCCCAAGCGGCGCGCGATGACGCGCATC
>CAYWTU010000497.1:0-3986 GCA_964461275.1 uncultured Pirellulales bacterium
ATCGCCTGGCATCATCCCCTGCTCGACCCGCGCGCGGGCATTTCGCCCCACGACGATTCGGCCATCGCGACCGACGTCGAACTCGACGACCTCATCGAGCGGTTTGTCATCGCGGCCAAGACGGCCCGTGAGGTCGGCTTTCAGTTTGTCGACGTCAAGGCGTGCCACGGCTACCTGTTGCACGAATTGCTCGGCGCCTGCGAACGGCCGGGCCGGTACGGCGGCGATCTCGCGGGGCGGTCGCGGCTGCTGCGTGAGACCATCGCGGCTATCCGGCGCGACGTTCCGGGCCTGGCCGTTGGGGTTCGACTTAGCGCCTTCGACACCGTTCCCTATGCCCTGCTGAGCGGCGAAACGGGGGCCGGCCGGCCGATGCCGTATGACCACCTGCTGCCGTATCGCTGGGGATTCGGCGTTTGCGCGGGCGACCCGACGCAGTACGACCTGTCGGAACCGATTGACCTTGTGCGGCAGCTTCGGGCATGGGGCGTAATGGCGGTGAACGTGACAGGCGGAAGTCCGTACTACAACCCGCACGTGCAACGCCCCGCGATGTTTCCTCCCAGCGATGGCTATCCGCCGCCGGAGGATCCGCTTATCGGCGTTTGGCGACACATCGATGTGGCTCGACAACTCAAGGCGGCCGCTGCCGAGTTGCCGTTGGTTGGAACGGGCTACACCTACCTACAGGATTTTACGCCCCACGTGGCGCAGGCGACGGTGCGGGCCGGCTGGATCGATGCGGTCGGACTGGGCCGAATGGCGCTAAGCTACCCAGAGTTGCCGGCCGACAGTTTGGCCGGGCGCCAATTGGCGCGCAAGAAGTTTTGCCGGACGTTCAGCGAATGCACGACGGCGCCCAGGCGAGGCCTGCCGTCGGGCTGCTATCCGCTCGACGAACACTACAAGGACTCGGCGGAAGGTGTGCGGCTACGGGAAATGAAGCATTCGGGAAAGCTGTAGGCCAGGCGCTTCGTGCATGACCACCGTGGAACGACCCTCGTGAGTCGGATTCCACCGACGGAACAGGATGTGTCTACGACAACGAACGACCGGAGCCGATCATGATTTCGCGACGACGATTCTTAATGCGATCTGGCGGTGCGCTAGTTGGCGGCTGTACGACTGGAGTCCTTCACAGTATGGCTCAAGACAATTCGCGCTCTCGAACTGTGTGGACAATGCCCGACGAGGCGGCCCCGCATCGTTGTACCTGGATGGCGTTTGGCGCCGACGAAGAGATCTGGGACGACCTGATCGATGATGTTCGCAAGAATCTGGCGACTGTCGCTAAGACGATCGCTCAATTTGAACCCGTCATGAAGCTGGTCCGCCCCGAAGAGCGCCAACTTGCCGCTGGGCTGTGTGGAGAGATCGTCACGCTGGTCGACGCCCCGCTGAACGATCTGTGGATTCGCGACACGGGACCAACATTTGTCTTGGACGCGAACCAGCGATTGGGGGCCGTGGACCTCAATTTCAATGGCTGGGGTGAGAAGCAGGACTTCGACGACGATGCCACCGTGGCTGAATTCATCGCCAAAAAATCCAGAGCGACACATTTGACAACCGATATCGTCGGCGAAGGTGGCGGCATCGAAGTCGATGGAGCGGGGACGGCCATCATCACGGAGAGCTGTTTCGTGAACGACAACCGAAACCCGGGCCTCGCCAAAGGCGACATCGAAGCTGAACTCGAGCACATGCTGGGCGTGCGACAGATCATTTGGCTTCCCGGTGTGCGTGGAAAGGACATCACGGATGGGCACACCGATTTCTACGCCCGTTTCGCACGGCCCGGCGTCGTTGTGGCCGGTTTGGAAATGGACCGCAAGTCGTTCGATTTCGACATTACGCGAGAGCATCTGGAGATTCTGAGAAACGCCGTCGATGCCCGCGGCCAGAAGCTCGACGTCCAGACGTTGGAGTCACCGCGACGCGTGCGGCATCATTTGGAAACCAAGGACTTCGCAGCGGGGTACATCAATTTCTACGTGGTAAACGGCGCGGTGATCGCTCCGGAATTCGGCGACGCCAGTGCGGACGGCAAATGCAAGGAACTGCTGACGAGGCTATTCCCCAAGCGAAGAATCGTCCAGCTCAACATCGACGCCATCGCAGCCGGTGGCGGCGGCATCCATTGTGCGACTCAGCAGGAGCCTAGCGGAAAGTCCTCGTAACTTTCTGATAATTGACAACTCTAGCCAGTCCAGCAGGTCCGGCGCCCTTACGCTTTGCCTGCCATCCGCGCGAGCTGGCGACCCTGCTTAAGGGCATCGCTGATCAACCTCGGTGGCACTGCTCCCTCACCCCGGCCCTCCACCCAAAGGGAGCGAGAAGCGGCTTGCGCCCCGTTCCGCTTCTCCGAGCCTCCGCGTGAGAAACTTGCCCCTTGGGACGCGCTGTCCGCAAAACGCACCGAGAATCGCCGCAGAGGCGCCTTTCGCGGCGAAACCATCGTTGCTAATGGGTAGCCATTGGGGCCACTCAACGACACCTTATCCAATTCCCGCGCTATGCAGCCGTGAGAACCAGCGCCGCGGCCTGCCCCAGGCGGGTTTCGTTGACCAGCAGCGCCACAGGCGAGGCCAGTCGCAACGGCTGGCCATGCACCACATGGATCGGGCAATCGGGGTCGGGACGCTCGTAGTTGAGCGTGGGAGGCGCCAGGCCATGTTGCAGCGCCAAGAGACTGCCCACCATTTCGACCGCCCCGGCCGCAGCGCCCAAGTTGCCGAAGTAACTCTTCAAAGCAGTCACAGGTGTGGTGGGGAACTTGGCCGCCAAGGCCGCCGCCTCGAGACGATCATCTTCTATCGTGCTCAGGCCATGGGCGTTGACGTGCCCCACATCGGCGGAAGTCAGCCCTGCCTCGGCGAGTGCTCGGTCGATCGATCGGCCGAGCGCTTCGGCCCGGCCAAGCTGCGAACTGGGGTGCGGCTGACAGGCGGCGCCCGCCCCGGCGATTCGCGCCAGAACTCGCGCTCCTCGGGCTTCGGCGTGGGCCCGACGTTCGACGACGAATACCGCGGCCCCTTCGCCGCGGACCTGACCGCTACGCTGAGCGTCGAAGGGTCTGGAGGCGGAAGTGGGGTCGGCGGCGTCAGTTGCCAGCGAATCGAGCAAACAGCCCCGTACGAAGTCGAGTGGATGCAGGCGGCTGCTGGCGCCGCCCACCAGCATGCAGTCGGCCGCGCCGCGCTGAATGACATGCGTCGCTTCGCGCAGGGCCATCAGGCTCGAAAGTTCAGCGTGATGAAGCGTGTTATTCGGCCCACGCGCGTCGTGGATGATCGAGATGTGGCTGGCCAACATGTTGGGCAGCACCTTCAAGAAACTGAGCGGATACGCCACCGAAAGGCCGTCGGTGGCGAAACGATGCATTTGAAATCGGCCGTCGGCGTCAATCGCGGCGCGATAAGAGTCGGCTACCTCGGGCAAATCGTGTTTAGGAGCGTCGGCGCCCAGGATCACTCCCAGCCGGTCCGGATCGACTCCTCCGGTCAACTGGGCCTGCGCGGCCGCCAACGACGCAGCGGCAACCGCTAGTTTGGCCTCGCGGGCCATCAGCTTCAGGCTCTTGCGGTTGGATACAAATTGTTTGGCGTCAAACCCCTCGACCAATCCTGCAATTCGCACCGGAAGGTTGAATTCGTCGTATTCCGCGATCCGTCGTACGCCGCTGTGTCCATCGATGAGCGACGACCAGTACGATGCGCCGTCCGCCCCCACGGGCGAAACGACCCCGTAACCGGTGATCACAACTTCGTGGGCGGTGGACATGCTTTCAGCCTCAAAATCGGCACTGCGCATTCGACGTGGACGAATCGGCGACGATCCGTCCATTATTGGGCGGCAACCCAGCTCCGTGGCGGTACGACCTGTTTGGCCACGCCAAGCCGGGCCAAGACTTTAATGGTCAACCATGTTACGTCAAACTCCCACCACTTGTGGCCGTGGGCGGCGGCTCGCTGGTCGGCGTGGTG
>CAYWTU010000498.1:0-3984 GCA_964461275.1 uncultured Pirellulales bacterium
GCCAGCTTTATCGAGCCGGTTGTGGTGACGGCTGTCGGCGGCAAGCGTGGCGGCCAATGGGAACTTCCTGGCGGTGGTGGTCGTCGGCAAAAAAGCGAGGATACGCAACGGCAGCTTACCCACACCCGGTAGCGGCTGGCAAACTGGGTGGAATCGGTCGGCCTACCGAAACGAAAACGTGCAGGTTTCTCAACCGCGGCGGCGAGTTGGGCAAACTGGCGAATTCCAGCCCCTCTCGCTGGGACGCCGCCGGGCCCCTTGAAACCTACGGTCCGAACTGGGGAGTGTCCTAACGGTCAATCGCGTTGTTCCCCCCGGGCAACGCCGCTACAATCCGCCAGCTTGGTGGCCGCAAACCCTGTTTTTCGGCCCTCGCCGCTGGCCCTGCAACGCCGTCCTACGGCGCTCCACGACTTCCCGTACCTTCGACAAGGACGTCGAAGCATGAACGCCCCTGCGCTGGCCAATCTGGCCGCCGACCTGACTCCCTTCGAACAACTGAGCTACGGGCGCGAAATCATTCGCCTGGAGGCGAAGGCCCTGGAGCGCCTTTCGTCGAAGCTTTCGGCCGAGTTCTGCCTGGCGGTGCGGATGCTTTACGATTGTCCGGGCAACGTTATCGTCACCGGCATGGGCAAGGCGGGACTGGTGGGCCAGAAAATCGCCGCCACCTTGGCCTCCACCGGCACCCGCGCTCATTTTCTGCACCCTGCCGAGGCGGTGCATGGCGACCTGGGCCGTGTGCACACCGACGACTCCGTCGTGATCCTGTCGCAGAGCGGCGAGACCGAAGAAGTGACCCGGATGCTGCCGTCGCTCCAGCGGCTGCTGATACCGATCATCGCCATCACCGCCAATCGCACCTCCACGGTGGGCCGCGCCGCGTCGGTGACGCTGGAACTGGGGCCGCAACAGGAAGCATGTTCCTTGGGACTGGCGCCCAGCACCAGCACGACGGCGATGCTCGCCCTGGGCGACGCGCTGGCCCTCGTGACCAGCCGCATGCGCCGTTTCGGACGCGACGATTTCGCCCGCTTTCACCCCGGAGGAAGTTTGGGCCGACGGTTGTCCAAGGTCGACGAGCTCATGCGGCCTCTTTCCGAGTGCCGCGTTGCCAACCAGGCCCAGACGGTTCGCCAGGTGTTCTCACAGGCCCAACGGCGCGACCGTCGAAGCGGGGCGATCATGCTCCTGAACGACGAGGGGCAACTCTGCGGCCTGTTCACCGACAGCGACCTGGCCCGTCTGTTCGAGAATCGATGCGACCAGGCTTTAGACCAGCCGATTCGCGAGGTCATGACGCGCCAACCGCAGCGGGTGCAAAGCGGCGCCATGATCGCCGACGCGGTGGCCATTTTGGCCGAGCGCAAGATCAGCGAACTCCCGGTGGTGGATCTGTCCGGCCGGCCCGCGGGCATGATCGACATCACCGATGTGGTGGGACTGTTGCCGGAAGAGAAACCGTAATCGATACAGGCCCGCAAACCGGCGGCGGCGCAAGACTCGCCCCAGAACGCCCCGTCGCACGACCGAATCACCTAACAAGCGCCGCTAGGACGTCCCGATGACTGAAGACCTGAACCAATCCTGTCAAGCCATCGAACTAATCTTGTCGGACGTGGACGGCGTGCTGACCGACGGCGGCGTCTCCTACGATAACCAGGCCGTCGAGTCCAAGCGGTTCCACATCCGCGATGGGACGGGGATCAAGCTTTGGCAGCGGGCCGGCCGACGCTTCGGCATCGTCACCGGCCGCAGTTCGCACATCGTCGAGGTACGGGCCGCCGAGCTGGGAATCGGCCTGATTCGCCAGGCGGTGGACGACAAGCTGGCCACGGTCAAGCAAATTCTGCACGATCTGAAACTGAAGCCGCACCAGGTGTGCTACATCGGCGACGATTTGCCCGACATCCCTGTGGTCCGCGCCGTCGGGCTGGGGGTGTCCGTGGCCGACGCATGCGAAGAGCTGCGCGAGGCGGCGCGGCACGTGACGCGATTGGGGGGCGGCCAAGGAGCGGTGCGGGAACTCGTCGAAATGATTCTCAAGCATCAGGGTCACTGGGACCAGATGATCCGCAAATACACCGGACGCTGACCAATCGGCCGCTGGCTTTCACTTCCCACTCACCCACGGCAACCTGTGCTCTCGCGTCTGATTCGCATCGTCGTGACGTTCGGGGTCGTACTGGCGGCCTACGGCGTCTACGCGCTGACGGTCGTCCCTCTGATCGAGCCGCCCAGCCGTCGCGTGCACACGGCCGGCCCCAGCAAGTCGCAATTACAACGGGCCCAACAGGCCTTGCTCCGGCAGCGCGAAGACCTGCGGCAATGGTTTGTCGACGGCGACTGGGAACTTCGCAGCTCGAAGGTCATCGAAACGCCCAAAGGGACGCTGCTCTTCGAAAAGTACAAGAACTTGGGCCGCGGACGGATCGAACTGACACCCTGCACGATGGTCCTGTTGCCGCACGGCGACGTGGATAACCCGACCCGCCGATCGGAGGCGATCATCATCCGGGCGCCGGAAGGGGCGGTCCTGCAATTCGACAAGGATTTCGACCTCACGCGCGGAGGCAACTTCGGACAACTGCACGCCGGTCGCTTGTCGGGCCCCATCACGGTGCGCAGCGACCAGAAGCTGCCTGGACCCGAGGACGACCTGGAGATTGAGACGCAGGACATCGAGCTGGCCGGCAATCGCCTGACCACGGTTCACCCCATCCGCTTTCGACTGGGGCCGCATCAGGGGAGCGGCCGCGAGCTGTCGATCGACTTGGAAACGACGGCCGAGAAAGGCAAGAAGTCTGGGCTGGCGATCAGCGGAATACGAGCGCTCGAGCTGCGCCGCGACGTGCGCATGAATTTGCTCATGCCGGGCAAGGGATTGCTGCCGCGCGACGACGAGTCGCCCGGCGCGACTGAACTCGCCGACCAGCAGACGGCGCCGCCGGGACAGCCGGTCGACGTCTCGTGCGTGGGGCCGTTTCGATTCGACTTGCGGTCGTACCTCGCCACGTTTCGCGACGCGGTCCACGTCGTGCGGTTCAATCCTGATGCCCCAGCCGATCAATTGCAGTGCGAGTTGCTGAGTATCCACTTCGCTTCGGCGCAGCAGAACGCGGCGACCGTCACCCCCACCGGCCGGCCCCCCAAGCTCGCGCCCGACTGGATGGAGGCCCGCGGCAGTCCCGTGACCGTCAGCGCGCCGGCCATGGATGTGCAAGCCCGCGGACAGGTGCTCAAGTACAACCTCGTTCGCCGCGGCGTCAGTCTGACCGATCCGCATGAAGCGAGCGTCACTCGCGGCGAAGATGAACTCCGCGGCCGCGAATTGTACTACGAACCGGGCGCCGCCGGGCCGTTCGGCATCTTCTCGGCCGTGGGACCGGGCCGGCTGCGCGGACGTGTGCCGGAGAAGAAGACCCGTTTGGCCCTGCCGCCGGCCGATGACCTGCCCGACCCCCAGCGGCGCGAACCCGAGCGCGGCGCGACGCGCAGCTTCGAGGCCCATTGGTCGCGGTCGATGCGTTTTCGGCCGCACGATGGCCAGCACGTGTTGTCGATCGACGGCGAGGCAAGCGTGGTAGACAGCGAAATGGGCGGCCTGGAAGCCACAGTCATTCACGTCTGGATGCAAGAAGTTCCCGCCGATGCCATGGGCCCCGTCCGGCCGTCGCACGAGCTGGCCTCGCAGGGCGGCAAGCTGCGCACGAAGTTGCAGCCCGAGCGAATGCTGGCCGACGGCAATGTGGTCATTCGCACCTCGGCACTGAGCGGAACGGCCAACTCGCTCAAAGCCTGGATCGTGGCCGACAACGCCTACCCACCGCGCGAGGTTCGCCCACCCGCCACGGCGCAGCAACCCGAGACACAACCCCCCGCCACCGCCGCGGGGCCCCAGCCGGTCCGCAGCTTCAAGCCCCCCGTCAAGAAGATCTCGCAGCGCGGCGCGGCCCAGCCCATGTCGCTGATCCGCGAGCCCAG
>CAYWTU010000499.1:0-3970 GCA_964461275.1 uncultured Pirellulales bacterium
TCGTCAACCAACTCCCAACAGGCCGCCAAGGCCGCCGCATCGGCTGAGCTTTGCAATTGCGACCGAGCCATGAGCAAGTAGCCCGTGTCCACGGCAAACGCCACCATGAACAGCAGCGGCACCAGCAACAGCAGCAGCAGCAGCAACGTGGCGCCGCGACGACTTGTGCGGCAATGGCAAGGGGCGTTTCGTAGTCGCGTCATGGTCGAGACCTCCGGCAGGCGTAGCGGGTTCTTGGTCCGTGGGGTTTCGCGGCCGGGGCGGTCCTGCCCTGGTCAATCTACGTCGTGGAATTCGTCGCGGTTTCCGCAATGCGGCCGGCGGCTTGGCTACTCGCCGTGCTCGTGGACGACGGCGTCCAAATCATGCACAGTGTGTTCGCCGTCGGACGTGTACAAGCGGAGCTTCTTCAGCCGCAATGAATGAACGCGATTGCCGGCAAAACCGACTCCCGAGTTCGCCAGCGAAACGCCGGCGGCGTACGCGTTGAGGTCGGTCAGGTCGGTCGGCGCGCTGGCTTGCAGGGCGCCGTCATCGCCGAAATTGCCCCAGGTGGTTGAACTCCCACTGTGGACGACAAATCGCAGCACGCCGTCCTCCACCGACAATTGCTGCGTCCACATCACGGTTTCACCTTCGGTCTGAAGGAGTTGGCCGACGTTGGCGTGGACCGTGCCGGCCAGTGTGCCCTCTTCCCAGACCTGGACGTTGAGCCCGCCGGCGGCGAAACTAGGGACGCCTTGGTGATTGAGTTCGAAAGAGAAGTAGCGGCCCACGGTGTCACCCACCGGCGACATGAACGTGGTCACCTGCGGGGCGGAGTTGTCGGCGTCGGGATCGCCGACCGACAGTTCCCAAACCTCTTCAACGGCGATCACGTTGGGGCCGTCGGCCCAGGCCGGCGCCGCTAAGGACAACACGGCCAGACATCCCATGCCGCCGATCCAAGCTCGCCTCAGCCGCAGGCTGGCGGCGCGCAACGAGAGCGCGAAATTAGTCGCCATGGTGGCGCCTCCTAGGGAAAAGAAACGAAGGGTGAAGGCAAGGAAAGCGGGTGTGTCGGCCGCCGACACGCGAGCTGAATAGCTCGTGCCGGCGGCGAGGCGTGGGTTCCGACGGCGGCATGGGCCAAGCATCGGTTTGGCAGGCGCGTGTCGCTGCCCAATTGAATACATAGGTCATTTCGCCTCGGGAAGCAAATTTCTCTCAGTAGAATTTTTTTGAAATGTCAAAATGCCGCCTCCCCCGGGCCAACGCGGCCGGGTCGCCACGCCTGATGTTGCCAATTCGCCACACCCCCCGCCGCCGACAATCGGTTCGCCGCGGCGGTTTGGGTCGCAAGCTGTTGACGGCGCTCACGGCCGCGCTGACTGGCGCCGCGCTCGCAGGCGCACTCGCGTATCAACATTGGAAGTATCCGTTCGGCAAAAGCCCCAACGCGTCACGGGCGCTGTTCGCGGCGCTGGAGGCCTACGCCAGGGCGCACGATGGAAACTTTCCCGCCGGCGGCGCCACGCCCGAGGCGTCGCTGACGCTGTTGTACGAAGAAGGTTTCTTGCAGGATCCTCTGGTTCTCCGCGGCAAGTGTGTTCCAGTGAATGTTGCGCAGGACGTTTTGCAGCGCGGGGCGGACCTCGATCCGGCCACCTGCGGCTGGCACTATGAGGAAGGGCTGCGGCCCGACGACGATCCCAGGCTGGCGCTGGCTTGGGACAAATTCGGGCTGGGCGCCGATGGCGGGCGAGTGTTCCGCGGCGGCTGCGAAGTGCTGTATGTCGACGGCGCCACACACGTGATCCGCGACTACTTGTGGGTCGAATTCACCCGCGAGCAGAGCACGCTGCGCGCGGAGCGGGAGGCAAGCCGCCGAGAAGACCAGGCCCCGTCGCCGTAGCTCTAGAGCGCTTTAGCTTTCGAGCACCGTTGTGCCTACCGCTTCCGCCCCACCGGAATCTTCTCGCCCGCCAGGTGCAACGTGAAACCGGCAACCTCGTCGTTGTTGACGTTGAACGCCAACGAGCCGGCCGTCCAGCGCATGGCAAACTCAGTCTCGGAAACCGGCACAAGATCGATGACCTGGCCGGCCTCCATGTGCAACTGCAATTTGCCTTCTCGCAGTTGAACCTGGGCAAACGGACCCAGCGGCGTGCGGTACTCGCCTGTGAATTTTTCCAACTCCGCGGCCGCTAGCTCGCGGAAGGGACGCTCGTCGGCGGGCGGCTCCGGACCATCGGTTTCCCGCAGTTCGCGCAGCCACAGGTTGCGAAACCGCACCGGATTGCCGTGATCTTGCAGCGACAACGGCAGCTTGTCGGTGTGAGTCGCGTAGGGCTTGAATTGCAACCATGTGGTCGGCCCCCAAACCTCGACGTTGTCTTGCACCAGGATGCCGTTATGCAGCACGGTGAGCCGGGCCGGCCGTACAACAGCGCCGTCCGAATCGAATCGCGGCCGACGGAAAACGATGTCGTAACACTGCCACTCGCCCGGAGGCAGGCAGGCGTTGACCAGCGGCGGATACTGGCCATAGACCGCCGCGGCCTGGCCGTCGGCATACGTATCGTTCTCGAACGAATCGAGCACCTGCACCTCGTACAGCCCCATCAGAAACACGCCGCTGTTGCCGCGGCCTTGACCACGCCCCTTGGCCGGCACGGGCGCCGCCCATTCGACGTGCAATTGCACATCGCCGTACGAGCCGGCCGTATAGACGTAGCCGCTGTAGGGAACCGACTCCATGTAACCATCGCGGGCCTTCCATCGGGCAGGGCCGCCCTGATCGTCGCGCCAGTTCGACAGGTCCTGACCGTTGAATAAGACCACCGCGTCCGGCGGCGCGGGAACCGGAAGAGCCGGCGCGGAGGGCGTTGTCACCGGCGGCTTGGGCCGCGTCAGGTCGTGAGCCAACCAGCGCCGTGGCGATTGGGCGGTCGATTCGTGAAACGACGACAACACGCACAGGCAGAACAACGGGCAAACCAGACGGCAACGCAGCATGGAATTCAACCTTCTCCGAGGTGATTCTTGGATGGAACCAGCGCCGCCAGTCTAATGCAACCCGGGCCCGCTTCGCAGCCCCCAGTCGCCAGGCTATACGCCCAGGATAAGCTCAAAGCCGGTCGTTTGGGCCGCAGTCAGCGGAACTTCAAACCGCACGTGGCCGCCCGTCCCCCGGGGCATCAACCGTTCGTTCCGCGACCAACAGGCAATCTGACCAAACGCCGACTGGCTGCCGCGCCCACCCAGCGCACCGAGTACGACTGGGACCATCGCAATCAGCTCACGTCGGTGCGGGAATAAAGCTCCGTCAACGCGCTCACCAAAGATTCGCGGTACACCTACGATTACCTCAATCGCCGGGTGGAGAAGTTTGTCGATTCCGACGGCGGCGTGTTCTCGCCCGCCGCCACCGTGACAAGAAACGGGGACGGGTCTGACCCGTCCTTGTTTCTGTTGTGCGGGAACTTCATCGCCAAACCCTCCAGTAAGTGACCACGGGAAATACCTTGCGTGGACCGGAAGGTTCGCGTTGCCCTCAGGTAGTTTGCGGCTACCTGGGCGCATTTCTTCTGTGACAAAACCTGTGACAAGGCCCGGGGCCTCGTCATAAGTCATTACGCCCGGCTGGACTCGAACCAGCAACCTGCGGATTAGAAGTCCGCTGCTCTATCCAATTGAGCTACGGGCGCATGCTGTTTTTATCGTGTTTTATTGGGTATTGCAAGGGGACTGCAGGCGGAAGATAATCTGCGACACCTTTTACGACACCACCCACCCGTCCCGGTGCTCCCATGCCGAAGGCTACCACACCCCGGAAGCCATCGAAAGACTTCCCGTTGTTTCCGCATCGGAATGGCCAGTGGGCCAAGAAGATCAAAGGCAAGCTCCACTACTTCGGGGTGCTGTCAGAGGTTGACGCGGCATTGCAGCGGTATCTTGATTCAAAGGACGACCTGATTGCAGGCCGGGT
>CAYWTU010000500.1:0-3970 GCA_964461275.1 uncultured Pirellulales bacterium
CGGAAGCGCTTCGAGCCGGGCCACGCGGAGCGATCCGCCGAGCGAACTTTTCCGCCTCAGCGGATCGCAAAACGTAAACAATCCGGCCGCCAGCGGAAACAGCGCGATCAAGCCGCCGACCGCAAGGGCGGCCAACTGTTCCAAGAAACCACGTCGGTCCGGGGGCGACGGACCAGACGAATCGTTCGACGACATAAGACGCAGCCTATTGCGAGTGCGGACCGAAACGGCGCGCCAAGCGCCGCCTCAATCAGCGCCGCTAACGGCTTTGCGCATCTGGCAAGTTCGGGTGGGAGCTTTGGGAAAACCCAACGGCCTTCCGGGGTGTGGCGAGGAGCATTCTCGACCGCCAAGCTAGCGATTATCACAGCAGCGCGCGCGCCGCGTCAAGGACGAGCCGCTGCGCTTCGTCCAACGCGCCGGCAAGGACGCATCCCGCCGCAGCCCGGTGGCCCCCGCCGCCAAAGCGCTCCGCCAGCGCGGTGCAGTCGAACGCCGAACGACTGCGGATGCTTACCTTAACGCCTCCCTGCGGCAATTCGACGAAAATGATTGCCACTTCCGTGCCGCGGATGCGCAGTGTCGTGTTCACCACGTCCTCGGTGTCCGAAGGCAAAGCGCCAGTCACGGCGAAATCGTCGCGGGTGGCCAAGGTGTAAACCAGCCGTCCGTCGTATTCGGCGACCGTACGCGAGAGAATCCGTCCCGACAACTGAATCCGCGCCAGTGAATCCTGTTCGTACAGTTGGGCGTAAACCTGCGCCGGTTCGACCCCCGCCTCAACCAGCCTGGCGGCGCAGCGGAACGTCACCGGTCGCGTGCTGCTGAAGCGAAACCAACCGGTGTCGGTGGTGACGGCCGCGAACAACGGCCGGGCCATATCCAACGAAAGGGGCACGCCGAGCTGATCGGCCGCATCGACGACCAGTCGGCCGGTCGCCTCGGCCGTCGAGTCAATAAACAGTTCGGCCCCTAGGTCGTCGTGACTGACGTGGTGGTCGAGGACGAATTTGACGGCTCGGCTGGATCGCAGCACGTCGGCCATCGTCCCGAGTTGAACCCAAGAACAGGTGTCGAGCACCAAGATGGCGTCCGCGTCGGCCGCCTGGGCGGCGTCAATATCCGCCCCCAGGACTTGAATCTTACCGTGCGGGTCGATGAACTTCAGGTGCGGCGGGATGCCATGGGCATTGACGATCCGGACCTGCTTGCCCAGCGATTGGAGCGCCGCCGCCATGCCCAACTCACTCCCTAGGGCGTCGCAGTCGGGCCGCACGTGGCTGGTGAGCACGAACCGCTGTGCGCCGCGAACCAATTCAACAAAACGTGACCAGTCGATTGCCATGCCAGTGATTTCGTTCCGCAACGCATCGGCAAATTTGCCGCCGCCAATTAGCCAACGCCGACTAGCCAACGCTGTGCAGGTGTTCCTCGGCCATTCGCCGAGCCCGGGCGACGTCCAACGCCAGTTGCCGCTGCAAATCGGCCAGTCCGGAGAACCGCTGAATGTCGCGTAGCCGTGCCAGGAAGTCAACCTCGAGAGGCTGGCCATAGAGATCGAGCGTGACGCCGATCAGGTGGACTTCGACCTTGAGCGCCGCTTCGCCGAACGTTGGGTTGGGGCCAACGTTGATCGCCGCCGGCCAAGCCTGGCCCGATACGTGCGCCGCTCCGGCGTATACTCCAGGCGCCGGCAAGAGCGTATCGATGGCCCCCAGGTTGGCGGTGGGGAATCCAATCTTGCCGCCGCGCCCCGCGCCGTGGGCGACCATGCCGCGGATGCGATAAGGCCGCGTCAACAGCCGACACGCTGCTTCCAGTTCACCGTCGGCAATCAACTGCCGCACCCGTGAACTGGAAACGCAGACACCGTCGATCACCACCGGCTCGACCACGTCGAGGGTCATGCCCGCCCCGGCACAGTAGCCGCGGAGCACATCGATCGTGCCAGTGCGATCGCGGCCAAAGTAGAAGTTGGGGCCTTCCACCAGCCCTCTTGCGTCCAGCTTGTCACGCAAAATCTGGTCGAAAAATTCGCGGGCCGTCAGGCTCAACAGCGCCTCGTCCGTCCGATAGGCGATGATCGAATCGACTCCCAACTCCACCAGGAGCTGCGCCTTACGATCGGTCCACGTCAGCGGCGGGGGCGCCGACTCGGGACGCAAGAGGCGTACCGGGTGCGGGTCAAAGGTGAAGACCACGGCCGCTCCACCCACCTGGCGTGCGCGGTCGATCAGGCGTTCCACAATTCGCGCGTGGCCACGGTGAACGCCGTCGAAATTGCCGATCGCCACCGCCCCCGAACGAAGCTCATTGGGCAGCGCATCAAGATCACGTATCAGCTTCACGGCATTTCGGCAAAACCGGCGGTGGGGCAGCGCATATCAACGAGCGTGCATTATCAAATGCCCTCCCGGTCCGGTCAACTACACCCCAAGTAATTGCCGCGCCTGTTCGTGTCCTGGCGCGGGTCGACCAAACTCGCTGGCCGTCACTCGCGCCAGCGCCGCCAACTGCCCCCAGCGGAATGCCGGGCGGCCGGCGGAAAATTCGGCCCATACCGTGTCGTAGTATTTTTCCGCGTGCAGCGCGCCGTCTTCGCTGACGGCGTATCGCATCAGCGCGGCGAAGATCGCCTCGGGGTCGAGATTCAGATCGGCGTACTTGCGAGCCACGGCGGCGGCCCGGAATTGCTCCTGCCCGCGGACCGCGTCGTCCAGCTCAGCCAACAAACCAGCCTGATCCAGGGCTTTTACGCCGGGCAAGTGTTCGTCCAGCCGGTAGGGCTCGTCGGAGCTGCGCTCGCCTTGTCCGCCCGTGTGATACGCCGCCACCAACAGGCTCGGGGCCGCGTGGCTTGCTGGGCAAACCTGCACGATGTTTCGCCAGGCGTTTGCCGCATCGCTGGCGTGAACGCCGACCGAGTCGCCATGGCAACTGCCGGCGGGCTTCTCCTCATTGGCCCAGCGTTCGGGCCGGCCGGGGTCGTGCAGCAGCAGCCAGTTGGCCGCCAGCGACAGGGCCTCCCCAATCGCCTGTGGCGCGTAGCCGTCTTTGAGGGCCTGCGCCGCCGCGTCGGCGGCTTGGTCGCGACTGCCGCGAAAGATGGTCCGAGCCAATTCGGCCAACCAGGCGTCGTCTCCGTTTCGCTGGCCGAGGGGCATTCCGACCAGACGATGCTCGTCGAGCAGTTGTGGAATGACGGTGCGAACGTCGGAAGGCGGATAGTTCTTGTCGATCATTTTCCGCTCGGTCTGGGCGCAGTACCGCACCGATTGTCGCAGCAGACAGTGAGCCCAGCGCTCGCCGACAATCTCTCGAGTCTCCCAGCCGCGCCACGCCAACACCACCCGATGCACGTCGATCTCATCGTCCACCGGATACTGCAAGGCGTGATACGCCTCGCGCGAGCTGCCGGCGGCCAGCGCCGCAAAAACGCCTTCGGCCGCCTGCACGTCCCCCTGGCGCGAGGCCTGGCGCAACGCCTCGCCGGGATGCGCGGCGCTGGAGAGCGGCGCGGGTTCGACACGATGCAGTACCTCATGCTGGCTTCCGCCAAACGCCTGAATGCGCGCGGCATTGCGATAGAGAACCTTGAGTACCGGCAACGCGGACTCGCGCTCGGCCAGTCGCTGCGACATGCGGTAGGCCGGCGCCAGCGCCATAAACGTATGGAAGCCGACGTAATCCTCGCCGCCAAAGGTCCGGGCATTGGCCAGCGCGCCGGCCGCGGTTAAGAGGCGCAGGTCGACCCCACCGCGGTGCTTTGCCACCAGTGCCGACATCAGCGAGTCAGGCGGAGTTTCTTGCACCAATGCCACCAGCGGTTCCAAGTCGCCGAAACTCAGACGATCCGAAACCTCTTGACCAGCCCACGCTGGCGCGACGCCCAATTCGGACGCCAACTCGGCGCCCAAGCCGGCCACCAGCATTCCGCGACCCACGTCGGTTAGGCATTCGCGGCGAGTTC
>CAYWTU010000501.1:0-3967 GCA_964461275.1 uncultured Pirellulales bacterium
CCCAAAAGCTGATCGATGCGCGCGGTCTGCCCGGCGGCCAACAACATCAGCGGAATGGGTTCGGACATGGGCGACGGCTGTCGAGCGGAATAGCGGTTCAACGGGTGGACCAACAATGGACTCCTGGGCAGACATTTCCGGCGGACGTTGGTCCATCGGAGCCATTGGGTTTCCCGCTCAGCAACTCATTGTAACCGTCTTCGAGCCAACCGCATCCCCAATGGGCGAGAGTTGGTCGCGCCCATTCGGTCGCAGTATGCTATACACCACGGCCCCGCCGACAGGCTTGCTGGCCCGATGAACCTCGCGTTCAAGAGGTACGACATGATGCACCGCAGCCTTTCTCTACTTCTCGCCTTGGGCATCGTTGGCTTGCCGACGCTCCTGACGGCGCCCCCGACCCACGCCGGCGCGCCGCTGGCTGGGACGGCCGCGTTGGAAACGCCCGCCGATTACGATTTCGCCGCCGAAATGGTGGCCGGCATCGACCGGTTCCTGTTGGCGGAAACGGCGGCTTCGGTTGAATCTCGCCAGGCTCGCTGGTATCGCAACCGCGAAACCCCTTTTTTGAACGAGTATCAGGAATCGGCCGAACCGAATCGGCTGCGGCTGGCCGAGATCATTGGCGCCGTCGATGACCGGATCAAGTCGACGGAGTTGGTCTACTGCGGCGACAGCTTGGCGATCTCCGATACGCTTACGGCCGACCTCGTGCGGTTGGACGTTTTCCCGGGGGTGGAAGCGGAGGGCGTGCTTCTGAAGCGACTAGACGACGATGCGGGACCAATCTGCATCGTCGTGCCCGACGCTGACCAAACGCCCGAACAATTGGCTGGGCTCGCGCCGGGCGTCGATGCGGCGCAGCAGTATCCACGGAGGCTGGCCGAGGCAGGCTGCCGCGTGTTCATCTTGGCGCTGATCGATCGCAGCGACACATTTTCCGTGGTCGGTCCCGACCGGAAGACCAATCAGCCCCACCGGGAGTTCATTTATCGGCAGGCGTACGAACTCGGGCGACACGTCATCGGCTACGAGGTGCAGAAGATCCGCGCTGCCATCGACGCCATGACCGCGGCAGTCCCTGCAGGCGCGAAAACAAAGCCGAAGGTCGGCGTCTGGGGTTACGGCGAGGGAGGGCTCTTGGCGCTGCATGCCGCGGCCGTTGACCGCCGCATTGACGTTGCCGTCGTGAGCGGTTATTTCGATTCGCGGCAAGACCTTTGGCAAGAGCCGATTTATCGCAACGTGTGGTCGCTGCTCGACGAATTCGGCGACGCTGAAGTCGCGAGCCTGATTTTCCCCCGCAAGCTCATCGTCGAGGCAGCGGCGGCGCCGAAAGTGATGGGTCCACCGGCGCCGCGCGACGGCCGCGGAGGTGCGGCGCCGGGCCGGTTGGAGACGCCCCCGCTGGCTCGCGTCGAAGCTGAAGTCAAGCGGGCTCGCAGCCTGTTGGCGGACCTGCGGATCGACGAGCGCCCCGAGTTTCAATTGGTCGGCAGCGGAGACGGCACGGGACCTGCCGGCTGCGAGGCGGCTGTGCAGGCGACGCTGAGTGGGCTTGGAGCCACCGACGCGGGACCGCCCCGCGAATGGCGCTCCACGCCGAAAGTGATCGCCGCTCCCCAAGACAGGCAGCGGCGCCAGGTTTGGCAGTTGGTGGAGCACACGCAGCGGCTGTTGCGCGAAGCGGAGTACAAGCGTCGTCAGCTTTGGGCCGAGGCGAATCCTGGTTCGCTGCCCGATTATTTGAGCGCAACGTCCTCGTTGCGCGAGCTGTTTTATCGAGAGGTCATCGGCCGTTTCGATCGGCCGCGGCTGGCTGCCAATCCGCGCACGAGACAGGTCTTCGATGAGCCCACCTACACCGGTTACGAGGTGCAGCTCGATGTCTTCTCCGACGTGTTCGCTTATGGGCTGCTGCTGGTGCCCAAGGGTATCGACGAGAATGAGCGGCGGCCCTGTGTCGTTTGCCAGCATGGACTCGAAGGCCGTCCGCGCGACGTGGCCGATCCGGCGATCAACAACAAGTCGTACAATCAATACGCCTGTCGGCTAGCCGAGCGTGGGTTCGTGGTTTATGCCCCACAGAATCCGTACATCGGCCAAGACAGATTTCGCACGCTGCAACGCAAGGCCAATCCGCTCAAGAAATCGCTGTTCTCGATCATCGTGCCCCAACATCAGGTGGCCGTGGAATGGCTTGCCTCGCAGAAGTTCATCGATCCCGGCCGGATCGCGTTTTACGGGTTGTCTTACGGCGGAAAAACGGCGATGCGCGTGCCGGCCGTCGTCACCGAGTATTGCTTGAGCATTTGTTCGGCCGACTTCAACGAATGGATTTGGAAAAATGCCTCGAGCCGCAGTTCGTACAGCTACTTGGCCACGCCCGAGTACGAAATGCTCGAGTTCGATTTGGGCAACACGTTCAATTATGCGGAAATGGCCGCCCTGATCGCCCCGCGCCCGTTCATGGTCGAACGCGGTCACGACGATGGCGTGGCCCCGGACGAATGGGTGGCGTACGAATACGCCAAGGTCCGACGCCTCTACGCCAAACTAAAGATTCCCGAACGGTCCGCCATCGAGTTCTTCGATGGGCCGCACACGATCCACGGCGTGGGCACGTTCGATTTCTTGCATCGACACTTGAATTGGCCTGCGCCGCCGGGAGGCAACCCGCCGCTGAACGGGTTGTAGGCATCGAGCACGATTCGGCCGGGTCAGTCAGCCAACGTGCAAGCCCGAGGCACAACCCAGACCTGATGGCGCGAGCGTCTCGCGCCGCAGGGGGGCGCCCCCCACTCCAACCCGGACCCATCACATCGTTCGTGCTTGGCGTCGTAAGTCCCGCTGTGAAGCACGTTTGCAAAATCACAACGGCGACGTCCGCCGGCTCATTCCACCCCGGCAAACGGTCGGGTACACTGACACATCCGTACTGGCGTTGTCACCGGCGATTGGGCAAGACACCGGCGTCACGGCGAACTTACCGACGTCCCTGGCCGGGCGGCGTCACTCACCGGAGCCCCGAGAATTTATGGCCGTCACCGCGGATTTGCTGCGAGAGCTGCACCGAATGCATCAACAATTGGCCGATTTGCAGGAACGCCTGCAACGTGGGCCGCGCCTGGTCAAGGCCCGCGAAACGGCGTTGACCAAGTCAGAGGAGTCGCTCGCCAAGGCCCAGGCCGAACTCAAGGCCTGCCGGATGGAGGCCGACCAGAAACAGCTCAATCTGCGGACCAGCGAGGAGAAGATCAAGCAACTCAAAGCCAAGTTGATGGCGGCCAACAACAACCGCGAGTATCAGGCCCTGCAAGAGCAAATCAAAGCCGACATCATGGCCAACAGCGTGTTGTCAGACGAGATCATCGAGTCGTTGGACAAGATCGAAGAGGGGAAAAAGACGGTGCAGACGGCCGAGGGCGAGTTGGCCAAGGTCAAGGTGGACGTGGCCAAGGTCCGCCAGCAATTGGTCGAGCAAAGTCAGCAGTTGCAGGGCGAATCTGCCCGCGTGGAGCAGGAACTCAAGGCGGCCGAGGAATCGCTGCCGGCCGACGTCAAAGCCGATTATTTCCGCGCCGTCCGCTCCCGCGCCAGCGACGGAATGGCGGAGGTGGAAGCGAACGCCTGCGGCGGATGCAATCAGAGTTTGACTCCGAATGTACAAAGTGAACTGAAGCTCGGAAAACTGGTCTTCTGCAAAACCTGCGGCAGAATTCTGTATCTGCCCGAAGATCGCCAACCCGCCGGCCGAAGCTAAGGGCCTAAGCGAAGGCTCTTGACCGCCTACCGGGTTGGGAAACGGAGAGTACAAGCATGTCCGACATCATTCCGATGACGCGCGCCGGCTACGACAAGCTCAAGGCCGAGTTGGAGCGCCTCGAGACGGTGGAAATGCCGGCCATCGAACATCGCGTGGCGGCCGCCCGGGCCGAGGGCGATCTGCGCGAGAACGCCGAGTATC
>CAYWTU010000502.1:0-3966 GCA_964461275.1 uncultured Pirellulales bacterium
GCTGGAGGAAAAGGACGAACGCTTGCCGGACGCGATTCGAATGTGCGCCCTGGAGGGGATGCAAGATTTCACCATGAGCCTGAAGGATCTGGTCGATAAGGAGCTCATCGACCGCGCCACCGCCTTTGAAGTGGCCCCCAATGTTGAGGCCCTGAAAATGGCGCTCAAAGGCATTCGGGTCGCCCAGCCGGGGATCATGTGATGCCGCGCGCCGTTCGGTTCGTCATTCTCGCGGGACTGCTGGTCCTGTTCGGCGCCGGCGACGCTTGGGCGCAGGCCACCTATCCGCTCTACCCGCAGATCGGGTTCCGCCGCAGCGAGCACTTTCCGCTCAATTGGGTCAAGATTGCCGCCTGTTGGCTGACGCTATTGGTTTGGGTCAGCACGGCCAACTGGGCGAACATCGACGCCCAGCGGCACCGCTTCAAGTACGCCCGCTGGAACTCAATCTTGGTGTTTCCGTTTGCAACCGCGTTCTTGCTGCTGTTCCTGATCCCTTGGTTCATGGTCAGCTACCCGCTGTTGGTGTTGACCTATCTGATTCCAGCCATCCTGTACGTTCGCCACCGCAATGGGCAGCTCTTGCCGCACGAACAGGTGATGACCTGGGACCACATCCGGTTCCTCGTGGCGGTGCGCCTCAACGAACTGGGGTTCAAGATCAAGATCGAGCGGAAGATGGCCTACGAAGAAGGCCCACCGCTGCAATTGACCGCCCGCGGCGCCGCCGATGAAATGTCCAACCAAGCCAACCAGATTCTGGCCCGCCAGTCGCCGGGATTTGTCATGGCCCGCGAGATGATGGCCGACGCCATGGCCCACCGCGCTGATTCGGTGATGATGGACTTCACCCAATCCGAGGTCTCGATCCGCTATCAGGTGGACGGCGTCTGGCATCAAGGCGAGGCCCGCGACCGTGAAAGCGGCGACATGATTCTGGCGGTGCTCAAGAAGCTGGCCAATCTGAATCCCGAGGATCGACGCGGCCGACAGCAAGGCGAGGTGGCCGCCAACGTCGAGAAGAAGAAGTACACGCTGAAGTTCGCGTCGCAGGGAACGCAGACGGGCGAGCGGGCGCTGGTGACCATTGACGACGGCGTGATGAAGTTCAAGAAGCTGCCCGACCTGGGCATGCGGGAAAAGCTGCAGGAGCGACTTAAAGAGCTGTTGCACGAGCCGACGGGACTGGTTCTGTTCAGCGCGCCGCCGACCCACGGGCTGACCAGCACGTTCGACGCTGCGCTCAACAGCACCGACCGGTTTATGCGCAGCTTCATGGCCATCGAAGACGCGCAGGTCAAGGTTCGCGAAATCGAAAACGTCCCGGTAAAAACGTACGACAGCAAGGCGGGGGAAACGCCCAATTCGGTGCTCGTCGCCGTGGCGAGGTTGTATCCCGACGTCATCGTTTGCCGCAACCTGCCCAACAAGGAAACGTTGACCGGACTATGCGATCAGATCGCCGAAAATCGCATGATCATCGCCAGCCTCAAGGCCAAGGACTGCGCCGAGGCGCTGATCCGCGGACTGGCCTTGGGAGTTTCGCCCGATCTGTTCGCCGCCTCCACCATCGCGGTGGTCAATCAGCGGTTGATCCGCAAACTGTGCGAACAGTGCAAAACCGCCTATGCTCCGCAACCGCAGGTGTTGCAGCAATTGCGAATTCCCGCCGGAAAGGTCGAGGCGTTCTACGGGCCGCCCCAACAGGTTGAGCCGGGCAAGGAATGTCAGCATTGCGGGGGCATCGGCTATTACGGTCGGACCGCGTTTTTCGAACTGCTGGTCATGGACGACGCTGTCCGACAGGTCCTGATGGCTGGGCCAAAATTGGATGCGCTGCGGCTGCAAGCCCGTAAGTCGGGCATGCGAACGCTGCAAGAAGAAGGCCTGTTGCTGGTCGTGGCGGGCGTGACCTCGCTGCAGGAACTGAGCCGAATTCTCAAGGAGTGACGGGCAATGAGCATCTTCTTTTCCGTATTGCTGACCGTGTTTCTGGTGGCCGTGATCGCCTCGCTGGGACGCGAAGGACTGTGGAGCAACCTGATTACGTTGTTCAATGTCCTCGTGGCCGGCATGTTGGCGACGAACTTCTACGACGCCGCGGCGGCCTGGCTGACGTCGACCCTGCCGGTGCTGGGCTACTTTGCCGACTTCGCCTGTCTGTGGCTGATCTTTGCCGTGTCGCTGGGCGTCTTCCAGGCCGCCACCCAGGCGGTGTCCAAGGTCCGTGTGAAGTTCATTAAGCAGGTGGACGCCGCCGGTTCGTGGCTTCTCGCCGCTTGGATCGCCTGGGTGATGGTCTGCTTTATCACCATGTCGCTGCACACCGCTCCGCTGGCCCGCGGATTTATGTGGAACGGCTTCCGGCCCGAGATCGAGGGGAAGATGTACCTGGGGTTGGCGCCGGACCGCAAGTGGCTCGGCCTGATGCACAAGATTTCTCAGGAAGGTTTTTGCCGCCTGGTGAAGAAGGAAGACCTGCCCAAGTACGCGTTCGATCCAGAGGGGCGATTCATCCCCATGTGGGCGGCCAAACGCTCGCGGTATGAGAACGCCGAGGGGGTCTTCCTCAAAGACGAGGCGCTTTGAGGCGCGCTTCCGATAGGCAGCCGACCGCCGCCGGGGCCATCAACGTTTCGCCAGGACCACAAGGATGCATTCCAACACCAGCGCAGTCCGGTTGAACGACATCGACTCCGGCGCCGACGCCGGCTACCGGGCTTACAGCAGTCTGGCGGTCCTAGGTCTTGCGCTAGGACTGGTGTCGCCGGCGGCCTTCGTCAGCCCCGTGCTGTATGTGATACCGGTATTGGGAGTTGTGGCCAGCGCCTGGGGGCTGGCGCGCATTCGCGCCGCAGCGCCGGAATTGGTCGGCAAGACCGTGGCCCAACTGGGCCTGGTGTTGGCGATTGTCTGCGGCGTGGGCGCCGCCACACGCGACGGCACGGCGCGATACGTCCTGCAGCGCGACGCCTGGCACTTTGGCAACGCGTTCTTCGAGTACCTGCGCCGCGGCGAACCGGAGAAGGCTTACCTATTGACCGTCGATCAGGTGTTTCGCCCGCCGCTGGACGACGAAAGCAAGCTGTGGCGCGACCTCGAACTTCAACCCAGCCACCAACAAGGCTTACGTGCGTTCGTGCTCGTGCCGGACGTGCGCGCGGTGCTCGAGTTGGGCGACAAGGCGGTCGTTCGCCCGTACCAAGTCCTACGCTCAATGCGCACCAAAACACCCGACGGCCGCGCCTCCCAAGTGCTGAACTTGTTGTACGCGGTGACTTACGATGAAGACGGCCGAAAAAAGTCGTTTTTCGTCACGATGAAGGTGGAACGCAGCAAGGGGACCACGGTCGGGCTGCCGCACGAATGGAAGCTTCTGCAAAACCAAGTGGGCGTCGACCCGAATTGATGGCGACGTCTTAACCGACGATGAACCCGTCCCCTGCTTGCCAGCTCGACCCGGGGGCACATTCAGGCTGGCCTCAGTTTTCCGTCGGCGCCGCGGGGGCGTCCAGCCGCTGAAGTTTTTCGGCCACCGGCTGTCGCTTGGCGCTTTCGCCTTGTTCGTCAAAGAGTTCGACCGACTTCTGCCAAGCGCGGCGGGCGTCTTCCAGGCGCTGGACCTTAAAATACGCGTCCCCTAGATGGTCGTACAGCACCGCATCGGGCGGTTCGGGGCTGGCCACAGCTCGTTCCAGTTCGGCCACCGCCTCCTCGTGGCGGCCCAACTGATAATAAACCCAGCCCAAGCTGTCGCGATAAGCCCGATTCTCGGGCTGAGCCTCGACCGCCTTTTGAATCATCGGCAGCGCTCGGCGAAGGTTCTTGTTCTGTTCGGTCCACAGATAGCCCAGGTCGTTCATAGCGCCGACATCGTCGGGATACTCATCCAAGATCTGCTCGAGCCATTCCTCGGCCGCCGTGTAATCGTTCATTTGCAGCTCGATGTTGGACAGGGCGAACCTA
>CAYWTU010000503.1:0-3960 GCA_964461275.1 uncultured Pirellulales bacterium
GGCCGTACGTCGAAACGCTCGAGGTGGACGGGCCGGTGCTGCGGATGCGGCTGAAGGTCACTCCGCAAGGCGCCGCGCGCCCGCGCGAGGCGCTGGCCGCCTTGGGCCTGGACGATCTGGAGCGACAGGGCCTGATGATCGTGCGAACGAAGGTCGAGTTGGCGGAGGAACTGGCCGCCGAAGACAACGCGAAAGAGCCCACAACGATGGAAAGCGAGACCCCATGAAGCAGGAAATGTTGATCAATGTGTCGCAGCCCGAGGAATGCCGGATTGCGATCATGGAAGACGGCGTGCTCGAAGAGCTGTACGTCGAGCGCACCAGCCAGGACAACTACGTCGGCAACATCTACAAAGGCCGGGTGGTGAACTTAGAGCCGAGCATTCAAGCCGCGTTTGTCGATTTCGGCGTCGGCCGCAACGGCTTCTTGCACATCAGCGATGTCGAGCCGCAGTATTTTCGCCAAGGCGGATTCGACCCCGACCGGCCCATCGGCAACGGCAATGGCAGCAACGGCCGCGACGAGGAGGACGACGACGGGCGCGCCCGCCGGCGACGCCGCGAGAGGCCCGGCGCCCGGCCGCGGGTCAAGCCGCCGATTCAACAAATTCTGCGCCGCGGCGACGAGGTGCTGGTGCAGGTCATCAAGGAAGGCATCGGCACCAAGGGCCCAACGTTGTCGACGTACATCAGCATTCCCGGCCGATACTTGGTGCTCATGCCGGCCTTGGGCCGCGTGGGCATTTCGCGAAAGATCGAAGGCGAAGACGTGCGCCGCAAGCTCCGCGACATCATGCTCGAACTAAGCCCGCCCAAGGGGCTGGGGTTCATCGTCCGCACCGCCGGCTCGGACCGCACCAAGAAGGAGCTGTCGCGCGATCTGGCCTACCTGGTGCGGTTGTGGAAGGTGATCGTCCGCCGGATGCGCAAGACGCCCGCGCCCTGTTCGATCTACGAAGAAAGCGACATGATCATCCGCACGATTCGCGACATCTTCACCAGCGACATCGACGGCATTTACATCGACGAGCCCACTTCGTTCGAACGGGCCAAGGAATTCTTGCAGATGGTGATGCCGCGGTACGTGAATCGCCTGCAACTGTACGAAGGTCGCGAGCCGTTGTTTCACAAGAATGGCCTGGACGAAGAAATCGCCAGGATTCATCGCCGCCAAGTGCCGTTGCCCAAGGGTGGGTCGATCGTCATCGACCAAACCGAGGCATTGGTGGCCATCGACGTCAACAGCGGCAGCTTCCGAGCCGACGATTCGGCCGAGGAAACCGCCTATCAGATGAACCTGATCGCGGCCAGGGAAATCGCCCGCCAATTGCGCTTGCGCGACCTGGGCGGAGTGATCGTCAACGACTTTATCGATATGCGCAAGGAGCGGCACCGCCGAGGCGTCGAACGGGCGCTGCGCGACGCCATGAAGCGCGATCGGGCCCGAACCAAAATCTTACGCACCAGTCCGTTCGGCCTAGTCGAGATGACGCGGCAGCGAATTCGCCCCAGCCTGAAGCGCAGCGTGTTTCAGGACTGCCCGGGGTGCGGTGGAACCGGCGTGGTCAAAACGGCCGAGAGCATGGCGATTGAAGTCGTGCGGTTGTTGATGTTGGCTGCGCAGCGGGAGGAGGTGGCCAAGGTCAGCGTACATGTCGCGGACGAGGTGGCCACGTACCTTAATAACCGCAAGCGTCGCGAGCTTGCGCGGCTCGAAGACCAAGGTCAAATGGTCGTACAGGTGTACGGCCGGGAAGGGGCCTCGCCGGAGCACTTGCAGGCAACGTGCGAGGACGCCGGCGGGCGCGATATTCGGCTGCCATTGCCCGAGGTGTCGGCGGGACGGCGGTAGACGAAATGACTTGGAAGCGCGACGCAACAGCGTGGGGTGCCGTTGAGAGGCGCGCTTCACTTTCCATTACGACCGACCATTTCGCCGCGAAACGCACCGCGTACGGCAGACCATGGTGCGTTTCGCGGCGAATGCGCGGTGAGAAGTAGCTTCTCGTTCAGCGCCGCTCAACCGCACCCTACGTCGCGCAACTTGTCACAAGTGGCTCATCGCCGCCGTGCGCCGAGCTAAAGCCGCCGTGCGACCGCCGTCTACTTCTTCTTTTCAGCGTGCAGCGTGTGCTTGCGGAGGCGAGGGCTGTACTTTTTCAGCTTGAGCTTCTCGCCCCCGGACTTGCGGCGAAGCGTGTAGTTGTAGTCGCCCGTCTCTTCACAGACCAGAAACACCACTTCGATTTTCTTCTTGCCCTTGGCCATTTGTATGCTCTCACTCTCACCGACGACTATTGGGGGACGTGCGACCAGACCCCAGATTCTACCGGCAGGCCCGACCCTGTGACCAGCCCCTTTCGACCGCGGTGATGGGCCATAAGGGCCATTCCAAGCTGAAAAACTAGGCCTCCACCCCGGTCGCAACCGATTTGACCTGCGGGCGTCGCGGCCATTGGCCATATAATCTAGGGCAAGGTCGGCTCACGCCGTCACGGCAACGTGTAGCGCAGTAAACACATGCCCCCAACCAGCCCAGCCACGGACGCACCCCCCGCCGGCCTCTGGCGGCGACCGCTCGTCAGCGCGCTGGTCAGCACCACGCTGCACACGCTGCTCCTGGTGGGGTTGGGCCTGACCACGCTGGCGCCTCAAATTCACGATCGGTTGACCTCGCTGGTTTCGAGCGCCAGCGCCCCCGAACCGGTCGAGACCCTCGAGGAGCCCAAGGTCGATCAGCCGCTAACGACCGACCTGTCAATCGAGACGACCGTCAGCACCGCGGCCGACGGTCAAATTGACGGGCTCGATGCGGTCGAGGTCGATTCTACGGCGGCCGCGCCCGTCGCGGTCGAAGTGGCCACGGTTGGGCTCGAGTCGCTGATCCCCAGCGACTTGGACGCGGTGACCGGCAGCGTTGGCGGGGCGGGGCTCGACGGCCGCGGCGCCGCGGCTCGGGCCGACCTGATCCGCCGTCGCGGCGGCACGCTGGCCAGCGAGGCGGCAGTGGGCCGGGGGTTGCAATGGCTCATCGCGCACCAAGAGCCCAAAGGGGGCTGGAACTTCGACCATCGCGACAGCGCTTGCGATGGTCGCTGCGGCAACCCGGGCCTGATGCGGCAATCGACCACCGGCGCCACGGGGCTGGCGCTGTTGCCGTTTTTGGGCGCCGGTCAGACTCATCTCGAAGGCGACTATCAGCCGCAGGTGGCCCAGGCGATCGAGTACCTTGTCGGTCAAATCAGCGTCAATAAGAAGCACCAGACCGGCAGCTTGATCCAAGGGGCCGGCATGTACGACCATGCCATCGCCACCATCGCGTTGTGCGAGGCCTATGCCATGACACACGACGAAAAACTTCGCGAGCCGGCCCAATGGGCGCTCAATTTCATTGTCCGCGCCCAAGACCCACAAGGCGGCGGCTGGCGATATGCGCCCGGTATGCCGGGTGATACTTCCGCTGTGGGTTGGCAACTAATGGCGCTCAAGAGCGGCCACCTGGCGTATTTGCACGTGCCGCAGCGGACGGTGGAAGGGGCCGTGCATTTCTTGAACACGGCGGCGTCGCACGGCGGCATGGCCTACGGGTACGTGGGGCCCGAGCCCGAGATTCGCCCGGGAACGACCGCGGTAGGGCTGTTGTGTCGGATGTACACGGGTTGGGACAAGAAGACCAGCGCCCTGCGGCGGGGAGTTCAGTATCTGGCCGAGCACGGCCCGTCGCCGG
Organism: uncultured Pirellulales bacterium; assembly: GCA_964461275.1. Taxonomy (GTDB): domain Bacteria; phylum Planctomycetota; class Planctomycetia; order Pirellulales; family CAYNRE01; genus CAYWTU01. The sequence goes on from CAYWTU010000503.1 coordinate 3,728, forward strand.
TGAACATGTACTTCAATTACTACGCCACGCAGGTTCTTTGCCATTGGGAAGGCCCCGAGTGGAAGTCCTGGAACAACGCGATGCGCGAGTTTTTGATTGAGACGCAGGCCAAACAAGGCCATGAGGCGGGAAGCTGGTACTTCGCCGCCAACGGGGAGGGTCACGATCACGGCGAGCGACAAGGGGGGCGGCTGTACTTCACGTGCCTGGCGACGATGGTCTTGGAGGTCTAC
>CAYWTU010000504.1:0-3960 GCA_964461275.1 uncultured Pirellulales bacterium
GCCTTGCCGTCGCGGTCGGCGTCTTCCAAGAGGAACAGCGCCACGGTTTTTTTCTCTTCACCTTCATCCTTGTTGAACATCTCGCCCACGGCGAACACGTTGCCGTTGAGCGGCAGGATGCCCTGACAATTCTTGAGTTCGTCGGAATACACCTTGGCGGTTTCAAACACGCCGTTGCGGTCTTCATCGGTGACCAGATGCAGCGGGCCCCGCTCTTGGGAAACAATGAGGTTGCCCGCCTCGTTGAAGGCCATGGCCACGATACTGCCGGCCAGATTGGGCTCGACCACGCGCTCGACGCGGAAATCGGGGGCGACACGAAACCGCCCGCCGGCGCCCCCCTGCGGCATCTGCACCTGATCGCCCCAGGGAGCGGTGCGGCCCAACTCGCCCAGCACACGGGCCGGCGGCCAATCGTTGTCGGCAAAGTTTGGTTGTTGCCAGTGGCGCGGAGCCTCCAGCGACGACCGCCATGTCTGATCGCTGGAGTGAGAGACGTCGGTGTTTCCCTTGTTGCGGACCGAAACGCGAACCGCCAGGCCGGCTGGGCCCGAGTTCAAGTTCGACGCCTTGACCGCCACCACGTTCATGCCGTTGCGGACGAAGCTCAGCACGTTGTAAACGTCCATCCGCTGCCAGTTCTGGCCGTTGCCGACGAGCCGGCCGTTGACATACAGCTCGTAGCGGTCGTCGCAGGTGATTTCGATGCGGGCCGACTCGGGACTACCGCAATTGAACTTCTTGCGAAAGTAGACCTCGCCCGACGGGGCTGGCCCGGGTGGAAGCTGGCCCGACCAGATCCATTGGGCGTCGCCGCTGCCGACTTCTTGAGCGCCAGCGGCCAAGGGAAGAGCGGCCAGTGGAATCAACGCTGCCGTCGCGGCCGCCAGCCAGGCGAGTTTGCGGCGGCAACAGGAATGGTGAAACGGCGCAGTCTCGATGCTCATCAGGGCCTCAATTCCGATCGCAAAAACGGGCCTTTGGACTTCCCAAGGAAGTCTGCGGACGGATGCCGACGGCATCGGGGCGGCGTCTCCCGCCGTGCCCATGGTCCAAGGAAGCCATCAAGGTAACCGCTGGCCAGCACGGGGGGCAACACGGGCAGCCAGGGTGCTGGCGCCGCTAGCAGGGGGATGAGATGGGGGCGGGACAAGGCTGCCGGCGTAGCAGCGCCGACCTTCCGAATGGGAAAGCGCTCAATAGGTAAGCAAAAGTCGATCGGCGACGACTTCCGTTTCCAGCCGCCGAGGTGCGTTTCGCGGCGAAACCATTGTTGCCAATGGTTAGCCATTCTCGCCGCTCAACGACACCCTAGCCAATTCCTGCGCTGCGACGATCGTCAATCGAAGAATTCCACCGCGTTCTGAAATACCCGCAAACCATCGCCCACTTCGGCCGGGCCGCGGCGGGTCCACCGCGGATGGTGCGTGGGGTCGACGTGCCGCTCCGGATGCGGCATCAAGCCGCAAATGCGGCCCGTCGGGTCGCAGACGCCAGCCACGGCGGCCTGCGAACCGTTGGGATTGTCGGGATACGGCACATGCGCGTTGGTCGTTGCTGGGTCATTGGTGGATGCGGGCGCCGCAAGCGGCGCATAGCTCAGCGCCAGTTGGCCTGACTGTCGCAATCGATCCAACGTCTGGGGGCTGCGACAGACAAATCGCCCTTCAGCATGGGCCACGGGCAGGTACATCGTTTCCACGCCGCGAAAGAACACGCACGGACCGCCGTGCGCCCGCAGTTGCACCCAACGATCTTCGTACTTGCCCGACTCGTTGAAGGACAACGTCGCCTGCGAACCGCCCGCCTCATCGACCAGCAACAGCCCCGACTTCATCAGAATCTGAAATCCATTGCAGATTCCCAAAATGAGCCCTCCGCGGTGATGAAAGCCGCGGAGGGCGTCGGCCAGGTGATGGCGCAACTGATTGCCCAAGATCCGCCCAGCCGCAATGTCGTCGCCGTAACTAAAACCTCCGGGCAGGCAGAGAATTTGAAACGCCTCGAGCGTCGACGGCGTCTCGAGCAGTCGATTGACGTGAATCCGCTGCGCCGCCCCGCCCGCCAATTCAAAGGCGTGGGCGGTTTCGACATCACAGTTGGTTCCCGGGGCGCGTAAGACGCAAACATTGGGTCGCGGCATGATTAGGTTTTCCTAAAGCGAGCGAACATCGCGGTAACCGCTGGCGGCTGGCGGCGAGCCAGTGCTACCAACGCAAAGGCGCCTGCCAGGCCTCCTTGAGTTGGGCCAGGGGAAGATCGAGGGCGGGATCGTCGCCGCCGCACCCTTGGATCACAAGCCGTGCGCCGGCGACGACTTCGCCAATCTCCGCGCAAGGCACGTGGCGCGCCTGAAAAATGCTTTCGAAGGCCGCGGCGTCCCCCGGGCGCACCTCGCACAACAGCCGCGTGTTCGATTCGTCGAACAGCAGCAGCGCATCGTTTGGCGGCACGTCCGCCCCGCGCCGCACGCGCGACAACCGCACCGCCGCTCCTAACCCGCCGGCCAGCGCCATCTCCGCCGACGCCACGGCCAGCCCCCCCTCGCTCAAGTCGTGACAGGCCCGCACCGAACCGGCGACGATCGCCTGATGCACGGCGGCAAACGTTTCCTTGGCCTGGCGCACGTCGACCATGGGTACTTGGCCACCGGAGAGCCGCAGCACCAGCGCCAGATGCGACCCGCCCAGATGTCCCTTGGTGAGCCCCACCAGATAAAGCTTGTTGCCTTGTTCCTTGAGGTCCATGGTCACGGCCTGGCGCACATCGTTCATTTGGCCCAGGGCGCTGATGAGCAGCGAAGGGGGAATGGCGATCGTTTGACGCTGCCCGGCGGGGTCGGTGTATGAGAACTCGTTGTTCAAGCTGTCCTTGCCGCTGATAAACGGGGCGCCTAACCCCACCGCCACGTCGTGGCAGGCCAGCGCCGCCCGGACCAACGACCCCAGCGTTTCGGGGCGGTCGGTGTTGCCCCAGCAGAAGTTGTCCAAGATGGCGATCCGCGCCGGATCGGCTCCCACGGCGACGCAATTGCGAACCGCCTCGTCGATGGCGCTGGCCGCCATATGGTAGGTGTCGAAGTCGCCGTACCGCGGGTTCATGCCGTTGGACACCACAACGCCGCGCCGCGAAGTGAGCACCGGCCGCACCACGGCGGCGTCACTGGGTCCGTCGTTGCACACGCCCACGAGCGGCTTGACCACGCTGCCGGCCTGCACCTCATGGTCGTATTGGCGGATGACCCATTCCTTGCTGGCCACATTGAGCGAACTCAGAATGCGTTGCAGCGCGTCGGCGCAATCGACCTTGCCGGGGACGTTCAGCGGCGCAACCGGGGCTGGTTGGTAGGTTGCCTCGCGGACGACCGGCGGCCGCCCATCGTGGAGAAATTGCATCGACAGGTCGGCCACTTGTTGGCCGTTGAACGACAATTGCAGCCGCCCCGTAGGAACGAACCTGCCGATTTGCGTGGCCTCGACCCCTTCGCTTCGGCACAGCGCTTCAAATTCGTCCCAGTTTTCCGGCGGGACGCTGAGCACCATCCGTTCCTGGGCTTCGGAAATCCAGATTTCGGAATAGCTCAGGCCTGCATACTTGAGCGGCACACGTTCGAGCCAGACTTCGGCGCCAAGGTGTTCGCCCATCTCCCCCACGGCGCTGGAAAAACCGCCGGCGCCGCAGTCGGTCACGGCGTTGTACAGCCCACGGTCGCGCGCGGCCAGGACCACGTCGAGGAGCATCTTTTCCGTGATCGCATTGCCAATTTGCACGGCCCCGCCCGACAAGTTTTCGCTTTCGCTGGTCAGTTCGATGGAGCTGAACGTGGCGCCGTGGATGCCGTCGCGTCCGGTGCGGCCGCCGACCGCTACGATAAAGTCGCCCGGCCGGGCCTGCTTCTCGGTCTTGTCAACCGGCAACAGGCCCGCGTTGCCGCAGTACACCAGTGGATTGCCTACGTAT
>CAYWTU010000505.1:0-3949 GCA_964461275.1 uncultured Pirellulales bacterium
AATGGAGTCCATCAGCAAGAATACATCCTTGCCCAACTCCACCAGGCGCTTGCAGCGCTCGATCACTAATTGCGACAGCCGGACGTGGCTTTCCACGTCGCGGTCCAGGCTGCTGGCCACCACCTCGCCATTGACGTTGCGGCGCATGTCGGTGACTTCTTCCGGTCGCTCGTCGATTAGCAGCACGATCAAGTAGATTTCCGGATGATTCTGGGAAATCGCCTGACTGATCTGTTGCAGCATGATCGTCTTGCCAGTCCGCGGCGGGGCGACAATCAGCGCCCGCTGCCCCTTGCCCAGCGGCGTAAGCAAGTCCATCACCCGCGTGGTAATGGGCTGGGGGCCTGTTTCCAACTGCAACCAGCTTTCGGGATTGATCGCCGTCAACACATCGAACGATTTGACGTTCGGGTAGTCCTGCGGCGGGCAGCCGTCGACATCCAGAATTTCCTTGACACGGGGGCCTTGCTGCTTGCGGTTGTGCTGCACCAGAACATTGAGCTTGACCCCTTCCCGTAAGGCGAACCGCTCGATCATCGCGCCGGGCACGAAAGGATCGGTCCGTTCGCGCTGATAGTTGTTGCCCGGGTCGCGAAGGAAACCGTACCCGTTGGGGTGTAGCTCCAAGACGCCGCTGGCGGGTGTCGTTGGCAGCGGTTCGCCGTTTTCCTGCAACTCCGGAGTCTCGCCCCCATCTTGTACGGCGGCGGGCCGAGGACGATTGGAGTCGCGATAGAAGCGCCGCGGGCGCCCGCCATAACCTTGGCCGTGATGTCCCCCCCCCTGCCCTTGCCCCTGACCGCCGCGACCGTACGGGCGGCCCTTTCGCTTTTTCACCATGTCTCACCTGAAAAGTACGGACGACGTCGGCGCACCTGTGCGGCGACGATGAGTTTTCGCCCGGATTACATTTTTTCCCATCCGGCCCCAAACATTTCAGCGCCACGCCCCGTGGCGCGACGACGCACACTACAAACGCGGCGCCGCCTCACCCCGCCGACAAAGGGTCGTGCGGACCGCTGCAACGCACTGGTCTGGATTGCAAACGTGCTAGGTCGCCAACGGCTTCTTAGCCCTTGGCTCGACCGCTTCCTGCGGCCGGGGCGCCGACTTACAAAGCCTTCATTACTCGGCAGTCCTTCAAGAGCGCATTGGCCTTCAAGAGCGCATTGGTCGCGATTGCACCAGCGGCCATGGCCGCCAACTCGGTACTCGGCCCGTGGCCGTTCGGCGGCCGGACCTCGTTCCGCTCCTTTAAGAATCACAGCCGCATCGACTAGGGACCGTCGATGGGCGAATTGTATTCGTCGTCCCACCCGATTCAGGAACGCAACGTTGCCCGACGTGCAGGTTCCCGTTTGGGCGTCAAACCGTTCAGGACTCCTCGGGATAACCGAGGCCGGACCTAGGTGGCATCCTTCACCGTCACCACGGCATGGCCATTCAATGGCACGCCACGGAGCAGGCGACTCTCAGCACCAGGGCCGAAGCAATCAAGGCCGTCGCAAACAGGGGCAGTGGCGATGTTACCGGACGCCCCGGTTTGGCTCGCGTTCACTTCGCCGCCGAGAAACGCCGGTTGTCCGGCACAGCTCAACCCGGCGGCGGGGCCCCAAGATTTCTACAGGCGGGCCCAAAAACGCGTGAGTTCTACGAGAGAACTTTAACTAGCACAATCATAATAGCTGCCAAGTGCCTGTCAAGGCAATCGTACGGCAGATTCGCCAACCGGCGGAAGTCCCTGGCAGGCGGCGGGCCATAAAGAGGCCGCCACCCCATCAAGGAGGGGTTGGCAATTTCGACCAGTAGTCCTCCTCCCGGCAGGTGGGCGCCCTCGCTCCATGGGAGTCGCAACTCGGGGCATATACCGCAAATCGCCCGCTCCAGCGCCATGGAATCGAATCTTCACCAAATTCACAGCCTCTCCGAGACCGATAACAGACGATGGCCGACAAGATTCACCTGGAGTTCCCTGGGCCATGGACGGTCCCCGACGCTTCTTTCGCGCGCTGGCGTTGCTTGTTGCCATCTGGGGCGCTGTGGGCGCGTGTCCAGTCGTGGCCCAAGATCAAGCCGCCTGGTTGACTGATTTGGCCGTCGCGCAACAGCAAGCGGCCCAAACCGGTCGACTGGTGCTGGTCCACGTTTGGGCCCCGTGGTGCGGCCCTTGCCAGCAAATGGAGCGCGACGTCCTCAGCGACCCGGCCGTCAGGTCGGCACTCGCACAGCGTTTCGTCCTCGTCAAGTTGAACTACGACCTGCACGGGTCGAGTCTGCAGCACTTGAACGTCGATTTGTTGCCCAGCGACGTCATTTTGGCGCCGGACGGTCGGCTGTTGAGCAGATCGCGAGGCAAACTCGACGCCAACGCCTACGTCGCCAAACTGTCGCAATTGGCCGAGCAAGTTTCAACGCCCCTGGTGGCCAGGGCCGCCGCTAGTCCGGCAACGACCCCTGCGCCGTCGCCGGCCTTGCCGCCGACTCCGGGCGATAAGCCTATGGCGGTCGAGCAGCCGCCGGCAGCCGTGAACATGCCGGCGACGAATGCCTCTTCGGCCGAAGCTCCTGTCGCGCCGGGGCCGATGCAGGGCGCCCGTTGGCCGGTCAACGGGGCGCCTCCCGCCCCACCGAACTCCGGCCCCCTTGGGCTCGACGGCTACTGCCCCGTAACGCTCTGCCAAACTAGGGTCTGGGTGGCGGGGGAACTGAATTACGCGCTAAGTTATGAGGGTCGCGTTTATCGCTTTGCCGGCGTCGAACAACTTCGGCAGTTCCAAGCCGATCCGGCCCGGTTTGCGCCAGTCGCCGGCGGAGTTGATCCGGTGCTGCTTACCGAGCAGCGCGGAGTACACACCGGACGTCGCGAACATGGCGTTTTCTGGCACGGGCAAATCTATCTGTTCGCCAGTGAGGAATCACTGACCCGCTTTGCCCAGTCGCCGAGGCAATACGCAGGCGCGCTGCGTCAGGCGCAACTCGGCCGGCCAACCGACGCCGTCATGCGGTAGGGCCTCGCCGCGATCTAGGGCCGTACCGCGCGAACCCCGGAGCCAGTTGGCAGTGTCCCAACCGGCATCGCCCAGCTTCTACGAAGCCGCTTGACCGCTCAAATTCTCCACCCGACCATCGGCCTTGACCTTGCGCACGCCGGGGCCGTACCCTGCCGGCCGCGGTCCCTCTCAGTCGGGCAGACCTGCTGCGCGCCTCTATGAAAGTCGTGTCCATGCAGCCGTTTCTAAGCCAACGCGCACGCTGGGCCGGCGGCCAGCCCATTGGCGACCTGATGCAGCGGGCACTCACGCAGCCGCAACTCATTTCGCTGGCGGCCGGGTTCGTCGATCAGCATACGCTGCCAGTCGAAGAGCTGCGTCAGGCGTTTCAGGGCGTTTGGCAAGAATCGGACGTTGCGATGGCGGCGCTGCAATACGGCACCACCTCGGGATACATGCCGCTGCGCCGGCTGCTGCTCGAGCGGCAATGTAGCAGCGATAGCCTGTCGGCGCCGCCCGCCGGCTGTACGGCGGAGAACGTGCTGGTCACCGCGGGGAGCAACCAACTCCTGCATCTGATCGGCGACACGCTGCTCGACCCGGGCGACATTGTGTTGTGCGCGGCGCCGACCTACTTCGTCTACCTGGGAATCCTGAAGAACCTGGGCGTCCGGGCGATCGGCGTGGAGACCGACGCCGACGGCATTCGCCCAGATGCGGTGGACGACGCCCTGCGGCAGCTTGAGTCCGCCGGCCAATTGCATCGCGTCAAATTGATTTACGTGTGCAGTTATTTCGACAATCCGGCCGGGGCCACCTTGGCGGCCGACCGGCGCGGTCCACTGGTGGAACTGGTGCGTCGCTGGTCGAAAACGCATCGTTTGTACTTGTTGGAAGACGCCGCCTATCGTGCCTTGCGATTTGCAGGCGACGATCTGCCCTCGGTCTGGTCTCACGAT
>CAYWTU010000506.1:0-3947 GCA_964461275.1 uncultured Pirellulales bacterium
AGAATTGGGCCAACAACATCTACAACCTGGTGACCAAGCGGGCCGTGGCATACGAGGGGGCCACCATGGAATGGGTCGACGGCAACCTGGGCAGCCAGCTTACGATGAAGTACCCGGCCGTGTACATGCTGGAGCCGGGCGCCCGCGGCGAGATTCTTTCCATCGCGTTTGCCTCGGCCGGTCAGCATCAAGACGCGGGGGCCAAGGTGGTCCACTGCGCTCCGCACACCACCAGCCGCATCGTCTCCAAGAGCATTTCCAAGAACGGCGGACGGAGCAGCTATCGCGGGCTGGTGAAGGTAGAGAAAGGGGCCAAGAAGTCAAAGTCGAACGTCGTTTGCGACGCCCTGATCCTGGACTCTAAGAGCCGTAGCGACACGTATCCGTACATCGAGGTGGACGAGCAAGACGTGATGATCGGGCACGAGGCCAGCGTCTCGCGGATCGGCGAGGAACAGTTGTTTTACTTGACCAGCCGCGGCCTGTCCGAGGCCGAAGCGAGCACGATGATCGTCAATGGCTTCATCGAGCCGCTGGTCAAGGAACTACCGATGGAATACGCGGTGGAGATGAACCGGCTCATCGAACTGCAAATGGAAGGGACCGTAGGTTAAGCGCCAGCCATGTCCACCGCCGCCGTTGCCAAAGGGTTTAGCCGCGACACCTTCGAGCACTTTCTTTCCGGACGGAACGAGCCGGCTTGGCTGACGGCCGCGCGCCGCGCAGCCTGGGACGCCTTCGAGCGGTTGCCGATGCCCGGCGGCAACGATGAAGAATGGCGGCGAACCGATATCCGCTTGTTCCGGTTCGACAAGTTTCAGATGCCCGGCGGCGAGGCGCCCACGTACACCGCCGAAGCGTTGCTGCGGCGGGGCGTACAAACGGCCGGCGCCCTGACCACCGTCAACAGCCGACCGACCGAATCGTCGGTTGCCGAAAAGTGGCGGGCCAAGGGTGTTCTGTTCGGCCCTCTCGATGCGATGCTGGCCGAGCATGGCGAGCGGCTGCGGCCCTATTTTGACCGGGCTGTTGTGCCGGCCGACTACGACAAATTCGCCGCCTTGCAGGCGGCATGCTTCTGCGGCGGGTCGCTGGCGCTGGTGCCGCGCGGGGTCACGCTCGACGAGCCGCTGCACATTTACTCGACGCTGGGCGCCGGAGGAGTCGATTTGAGCCGCTCGCTGATCGTGGTGGAAGAAGGGGCGCAGGCGACCGTGCTGGCCGAAACCGCCGGCGACGACGGTCCGGCGCTGCACTGCGGCGCGGTGGAAATCATCGTTGGCGCGCGGGCCCATCTGCGTTACGTCAACTTGCAGAACTGGGGAACCGGCACGTGGCACTTTGCCCATCAGCGGGCCGTAGTGGGGCAAGACGCCAGCCTGCAATGGACCATCGGCGCGTTGGGCAGCCGGATGGCCAAGGTGAATCAGCACGTGGCGCTCGACGGGGCCGGCGCCGACGCTCAAGTCAACGGCGTGATGTTCACCGAAGGCCGGCAGCACCTGACGTACAACACATTGCAGCATCACCGGCAAGCGAATTGTCATAGCGACTTGCTGTACAAGGGCGCCTTGCAGGATCACTCGCGGCTGGTGTGGCGGGGGATGATCAAGGTCGATCCGGGCGCCCAGAAGACCGACGCCTATCAGCGAGACGACAACCTGATGTTGTCCGAGACGGCACGGGCCGACTCGATCCCCGGTTTGGAAATCGAGGCGGACGACGTGCGCTGCACCCACGGTGCGACGGCGGGGCGCGTGGACGACGAGCAGATATTCTACGCTCGCTGCCGTGGCCTGACCCGCAACGAGGCGGTGCGGACCGTGGTGGCCGGTTTCTTTCAGCAGGTCTTCGATCGAATCACCATCGACAGCGTTCGCGAAGCGTTGGCCGAAGCGGTGGGCCAGCGGATCCGCGAGTATAATTAGATGGACTCAACTTCCATGTCTGAGTTCGTTCGAGTTGCGAAGGTCAGCGACCTGCCCCAGCCGGGCAAGCAGGTGGTGGAAGTGGACGATCGCCTCGTGGCGTTGTTTCACGCGGCCGGGAATTTCTGGGCCACGGACGACGTCTGCACCCACGACGGCGGCACGCTGGCCGACGGCGCGCTCGACGGGTTTACGATCGCCTGTCCCCGGCACGGCGCCAAGTTCGACATTCGCACCGGAGCGGCGCTAACCATGCCCGCCACGCGGCCGACGGTGGTCCATGAGGTGAAGGTCGAAGGCGACGACGTGTACGTGCGGCTAAGCGATTAGTTGAGTTTGACAGCGGAGCCCACCATGGCCATTGCCGAAGACACCATTCGCGAAGCGCTCAAGCAAGTTGTCGATCCGGAATTGTTCGTCAACATCGTCGACCTGGGGTTGATCTATACGGTGACGGTTGCCGAGGCGGAGGAAGGCAAATCGAACATCGCCATCGAAATGACGATGACCAGCCCAGCCTGCCCGGCCGGTCCGCAGCTCGTGCAGCAGAGCAAAGACGCGCTGGGCCGGCTGGAAGGCGCCGGCACGGTCGAGGTCAAGGTCGTCCTTTCTCCCCCTTGGACGCCCGACCGCATGACCGACGAAGCCCGGGACCAGTTGGGGATTTTCTAGCGGGCGGCTGGCGAATGGTATTCGCACCAACGATTCCAGGCGTTGGAGTTCCCCCCCACTGTCCACGGCCAGGCCAGGGGCGTCATTGCTCCCCGCCGGGCTCTTGTCCGACTTGCCCTGGCAGAACCCCCTCCACCGCCTGTTCCTGGTACAGCGGCATGTGGCGGTAGTAGACTTCGAGCGTACACAGCGCCAGCGACGTCATGTACAGCCGGCCGCCGACACTGCTAAACGGGCCCAGCGGCGGCCAACTGCCCCGCTGGTGTCCTTGGGTTTCCTGCGACTCGATCAGAATGTCGCGCATCAGGTAATTCCACCGCCGCCAGTGTTCGCCCCCGGCGTGGTGCATCAGTTGCGTGCCGTAATACCAGTAGTAGATATTCGGGTCTTCGCGCTGCGGCGGAAAGTGATCGAGCAGTTGATCGAGCCCCTTGCGCATGGCGGGCCGAGTGGGCCGCCAGCCCGCATACTGCCGACACAATAGCGCCTCGGCGGTCAGTACGCTGGTGGGCGCCATCTTGGGCATGTAGCCGTACTGGCTACCCAGGCTGTCCGACTCCGCGCTATCGAGAAATCGACCGCTGCGCGACCAAACGTGCGCCGGCACCTCGCAGCCGGCCAGCCGAGCGCTGCGCAACGCCATCAGCGCCCAGCCGGTCACGCTCACGTCACCGGGCTGACCGGGCTCGTAGCGCCAGCCGCCGCGGCGATGTTGGGCCTTGACCAGGTACTTCACCGCCTCCTGCGCCGGCTCGCGCAGGTACGAGTCGTGGGTCATTGCCAGCGCTTCGCACAGCACGAGCGTACCCTGCGCGTGGGCGTACATCCGGCCGACCCCCGCCCCGGCCAAGTGGCCGTGTTTGACCTGATGGTTCACCAGCCATGTCAAACCGCGTTCGACATGATCTTTGTAGCGGCCGCGGTGCTGCGTTTCGCCGGCGCCCAAAAACGGCAGCAGGGCCAGGGCCGTTGCCGCGGTGTCGCTGTGGCCTCCTTGCCCGGTGCAGCGTCCCTGGCACTGCGGCGAGAGTTCAAAGGAGTCGAGCGACCAATGCCCCTCGTGCGCCTGATGGCTTGCCAACCATTCCAGTCCCAAATCGACCGACCGCTCGCTGAGTTCGTTGCCGCCGCCGCGCCGCGCCAACACGGCCCGCTGTTGCGGATCGCGGCCGGCCAACAGCGACACGCTAGCCAGTGTCGCTTGCTCCCCCAACGAGGCGGTCGCCGCCACAACGTCCGCAATCCGTGGGGCAGCGTCCACCGGGGCCGCCAGGGCCACCGGGTCATTAAACGGTTCGTCGGTGGCGGCCATCTCTAAGGGCGTTGCGGCCGGCGGAGCCGGCGTCG
>CAYWTU010000507.1:0-3944 GCA_964461275.1 uncultured Pirellulales bacterium
AGCCCCAAGACGATGCAGTTGCGAAACGGATGCGGGAATTCCGCCACGGCCGCGGCGCGATCGGCTTGCTTGTCGCCGTCGGGCCCGAACAACAGCGTGCTAATGGCCAATTGGCTGTAGAACCAACCGCGGGTCTGGTCGAGCGCCTCGCTGATAAAGTCGGCCGGAAACTGCGCCCGGAATTGCGCGTCGCCTTGATGGGGATAGCCCCACTGGGCAAACGGCATCGCCCCGCTGTCGAACCAACAGTCGATGACCTCCGGTACGCGCCGCATTCGCGCCGCCGGCGCGAACGGCGAATCGTACGTCACGGCGTCAATGTACGGCTTGTGCACCTGCAAGTGATCCGGCAACTCGGGGTTGGCCCTCTTGGCCGCCTCCCAAGCCTCGGTCCCGCGCAACCCCGTTTTTGCCAGTAGTTCAGCGTAACTGGAAACCGCCTCTTTCTGGCCGGTCTGTTCGCACTCCCAGATCGGCAATGGCGTACCCCAGTAGCGCTCCCGGGAGAGGGCCCAATCGACGTTTGTCTCCAAAAAATTTCCGAACCGGCCGGCCTTGATGTGCTCCGGCAACCAGTTGATCCGCTCGTTGTTGGCCAACATCTGGTCTTTGAACTGCGTGGTGCGGATGAACCAACTCCGACGCGGATATTGAATCAACGGATCGTTTTCGGCCCGCCAGCAGAACGGGTAGTCGTGCAGGTATTGCTCCTGATGGACCAGCAACGTGCGCGTCTTGAGGTCCCTGATGATGTCCTTGTCGGCCTCCTTGACCCAGCGGCCCTGGTAATCAGCCGCCTCGGCCGTGAACTTGCCGTCCGGGCCGACGGCGTTGATCAGTTCCGGCCCCTCGCCGCTGGCAAAGCGCTGTTGCTCGGCCAGGAGCACTTCGTAATCCACTTCGCCAAACGCCGGCGCCTGATGCACCAAACCCGTGCCGCTGTCGATGGTCACGAAGTCGGCCGCCACCACGCGCCAAGCGCGACACTGCGATGCACCATCCCTCAATTTACCGGTCGCGCCGCCCTGCGCCGCGTAATAGTAATCGAACGGCGGCCGGTAACGGACGTTGAGCAAGGCAGTTCCCGGCAACGTCCGTTGGACGACCAGCGTCAGCTTCGCCTTGGCCGCGATGGTCTCGACCAGCGCCGCGGCTATGACCAACCTCTGGCCATGGTACGGTTGGCCTTCGGCCTCGATGTGTGCAATCGAATAATCCAGCTCGGGTTTGACGGCCACGAACTGGTTGCTGGGAAGCGTCCAGGGCGTAGTGGTCCAAACCAACAGCGATGCCCCCTGCAGCGCATCGCGGTGCGCTTTGTCCTTCACCTCGCTGGCGTCCACAACCGGAAACCGCACGTACACGCTGGGGTCGGCCACCTCGCGGTAGCCTTGCCCTACCTCGCCGCTGGACAAGGCCGTTCCCCCTTGGGCCCACCACCAGACGATTTTGTTGCCCTGATACAGCAGCCCGCGATTGAACAAGTTGGCCAGCGCCCACCACACGCTTTCCACAAAGCTCTGGTGGTACGTGACGTAGGCTTCATCCAAATGAATCCAGAAACCCAGCCGTTCGGTGAGCCGTTCCCACTGTTGTGTATAGCGAAACACGCTTTCCAGACATTTGTGGATGAACGGCTCGACACCGTAGGCCTCGATCTCTTCCTTGGAATGGATTCCCAGTTCCTTGCAGACCTCGACCTCGACGGGCAGCCCGTGTGTGTCCCACCCCGCCTTCCGCTCGCAGAAGTAGCCTCGCATGGTGCGGTAGCGAGGAAACAAGTCCTTGATGGCCCGCGTCAAGCAGTGCCCAGGGTGAGGAAGGCCGTTGGCCGTGGGGGGGCCTTCGTAGAAAACGAACCGCGGCCCCCCTGCACGCCGTTTCAGGCTCTTCTCGTAAATCGCCCGCTCACGCCACAGTCGGATGATCTCGAGTTCTTGCTCGGGAAAACGGACGTTGCTCTCGACCGGTTTGAACATAGGCGCTGCGCGGTGCAAGGGGGCGATCTCGTCCCGCGGCCGGGCCTTCATGCCTCCGGGCGAGAAGGCCCGAGTAGACCACGCAACCCCCTGTTTTTCAATTGGGACAAGGGGTTAGGCCAACGGGCCGGGCGCGGTTGCGGCAGCCGGTAAGCGCGCGATTATCGGACTTTTGGCTCTTGAGCCCAACGACGCACGCTGCCGCGACAGAGTGCTCGTAAACAGAGGCTTAAGGTTGCGCCTGGCAGAAGCAAGACGCCACCAGCGGCGTATCGGCGTCTTTCCAGACCTCTTTGAACCGCAGGGTGACCTCGTTCGCCTCATCGTGGCGGTTTTGCTCCTTCAGGCTTGCCACCAACCCGAAAAGCGACCAACCGTTGTCTGGCCAGCGCTTTAGGTCTTCTCGATAGACCGCTTCCGCCTCGGCCGCCAGGCGTTGCCGGAGTAGAGCGGCACCCAAGGCATGCCGCACCGGTTGAATCCAGTCGGGTGGTTCGTCGTAGCGCAGTTGGTCCTCGTGCTGCACCGCCGTTCGGAGCTGCGCCAGCCCCGATTCGATCTGGCCCTCGCGGAGCAAAATCTCGCCCTCCAACAAGGCTTCGGCCACGGCAAACAGGTCGCGGGCCCGATTGTTGCCAAACGCCGCCTCGGCGGGCGTTTTGGTCGCCAACTCGCGAAACGCCTGTTGTTCGGTGCGGGCCGCCGATAGGTCGCCCAGCGCCGTCAAAGCCACGCTACGGGCCACGCGGCGCAGCGCCCGCGCGATCGGGTATTGAGCCGGCAAATCGGGACGGGCCAATAGCTCGCTCCAGCGGCCGAACCGCATCTCAATTTCAATCGGCATGGCAAAGTAGCCGTCGGCCAACGCCGTGTGTTCCGGTTGCGCAAGCCAGTCGGCCGGAATTCGCTCCAACAACACGTCGATGGCCGAGGCGCTTTGCGCCCGCTGGCCGCGCATCATGGCGGCGAACGCCAGCATGTGATGGTTGTGCGCCATGTAAATTCGGTAAAAATTCTGCTCGGGAACGGCCGTTGCGTACCGCCAATCGGCCGCAATGGCCAGACGGTTGGCCTCCAGCGCCGCTTCCCATCGTCCTCGGCGGATGTCAATGTGCGAGGGCATGTGAACCAGATGGCCCAGGCCGGGATGGGCCTGGCGCAAGCGGTCTGCCGCGGCGTCCGCGCGGCCTGGGTTCGGCGAAGCCTCGACCGCGTGGATGTACAAGTGCAAGGCCAGCGGGTGTGACGGACTCTTGTCGAGCACCGCCTCCAACACCTGCAAAATCTCCGGCGTTTCCGGCTGTGGCTGGCCTGCCACCGTCCACAGGTCCCATGGCCGCAAGTTCATCAGCGATTCGGCAAATAGGGCGCCGACATCCGCATCCTGAGGAAAACGTCGCCAGACCTGGCGCATCTCTTCGGCGTAGGCGCGGTCCAGCGGCGCACGGTCGTCGGGGAGATCGGCCGCGTATCGCTTGCCGACGGCGGCCACCAGCGCCTGTTCAACCTCCGTGCCTTGGGCAGCGCAGCGCTGGGCCGCCTGAGTCGCTTGCCAGGCCGCCCGCGACTGCTCGGCCGTCATACCAATCTTGTTGATGTGCGGTCCGTAGGCCAGCGCCAGTCCCCATTGGACCGCCGGCGCTTGCGAGTCGTGGGTGGCGGCGCGCTCGAAGGCCCGCGCGGCCTCATCGTGATTGAAGGCGTACAGCAGAATCAGCCCGCGATCGAACTCCGCCTGCGCCTCGGCGCTCTTGGTGCGAACGGCGCGCCCGAAGCCGCCCAGCCCTTCCAGGCCGTCCCCCGCCCATGCGGCGCCGTATTTCAGCGTCGCCAACGCCACTAGCCAAACGATCGACCGGGCGCCGCGCGTCCGCACAAATGGTTTCAATATGGCCGCCATCGAGAACCCACCTCTGGAGGAATAATCTCGCACCGCGCAAACGTAACGAGAAATCGTACGCCCGG
>CAYWTU010000508.1:0-3943 GCA_964461275.1 uncultured Pirellulales bacterium
CGCCATCTGCACGGCCGTTTGATATTGCACGGCCGCGATCAGCAGGCTCTGTTCGGGTGGTCCCGGCGCAGTCCCCGGACCGGAGTCGCCGCCGCTGCGCAGTCCCGTCGTCTGGTCCAGCCGCAATCCCGCCTCTTGCACGTCGGCGCCATGGCATTCACTGCACCGCTCGGCTAAGAGGGGGCGAATCTTGGCTTCGAAGAACTCGATCCCTTGCCGCGTCGCTTCGGCCTCTTGAGCGTCCGCCGGTGGCGGATTGGCTGCCAGCGCGGTCGAAGTTATACAGCCCAGGGCCGCCAACCACACCACCGTCGCCCACCAGCGGCCAACCTTTACCGTCTTGTACTGGTGGATGGACATGCCGCTCCTGTCTTGCAGGCCAAGCGTTCAAAATCGGTCGGACTGCGCGAGTCCAAAACGCATAGCGGCAAATCGTAAGTCGCCGCCGTTGCCTAAACGACATGATAACCGAAGCGGCGAGCCCGGCTAACCAGCCTCGAGCCTCGGCAGACTCGTCCCTCATTTGGCGTCCCCAGCTGCCGATGGCAAACCCGAAGGCGCCATCCGAAACACCGATTCGCTCGAGACCGACACTTCCTCCCGGCCGTCGACCAATTGCACGAAATACACGGCTGCGCCGGGGACGCTGTCTACTAGCTTAAGCCCTTGTTCGGGCCCCAGAACGCTTACGGCCGTGGCCAATACGTCCGCCGTGGCGCAGTCGGGCGCCACGACCGTCACGCTGCTGGGAACGGTCAGTCCCAGTCCGGTGGCCGGGTCAACGATGTGCGAGTACCGCACGCCATCGATCTCCACGGCCTGATAAGCGTCGCCCGACGTCGACACCGCCCCGGCCGAGAGCTCTACGAAGGGACCGGCCGAGTGCGAATCGCGCGATTTCTCGCGGCGCGGCGAAATCTCAATTTGCCAGCCAGCGGCTCCCGGCGGTGAGCCCATGACTCCCACGTCGCCGCTGCCGTCGACCAGCGCCGCGGCAACGCCTTGCTCTTTCAGGATGCGCAGCGCCTCGTCCACGGCGTAGCCGACCGCAATACCACCGAAGTCCAGTCGCATGCCTGGCTGCAGCAGTTCGACCCGCCGACCCTTTTCGTGCAACGCGACGAACGAATATCCGACCGACCGGCCCGCCTGGGCAAGCTGATCAGGAGTGGGCAACTGCTTTTGTCGTCGGGCACGGCGCCATTGGCGCACCAGGGGACCGACGGTGACGTCAAAGGCGCCGTTGGTGCGAACCGACCAGCGTTGCGCCATCGTCAACAGATTCCACAAATCTTCGCTGACAGCGACCGGCTTACTAGGGCCGCTTTCGCGGCACAGCCGCATCGCTTCGCTGTTGGGATTGTAGTCGCTGAGCGCTTCGTCGAGCGCGGCAACGCGATCCCAAACCATGGCTACGGAACGATTTGCGGCGACTTCATCGGCGGCATACAATAGCAGTCGGTAGTCCATGCCCATGAGCCGCTGCGAATACTCAAGCCGCCGCAATGGCTTAGCGTTTGCCGCATCCGCGCCAATTGTTTCTGCTGCGCCACCGAGGGCCAGCAGTAGCCCCGCCACCCAGGCCGCCCGACGGTCAGGGCGAAACGGGTGCCGGCAATGTCGGGTCGGGGCCATGTGACGCATCCTCGGGGCAGACCATCCCAGCCTAAACGGCTTGGCTGCTTCCCGCCAGTTTCCTCGCCGTCGATCCTTGAGTCCTTAGCTATGCATTTGTTTCCTCGCTGCATTTTCCCGACCATGCTCCTGGCCCTCTTGGGGCGCTCCCCGGCACTGGCCCGCGATCCCAACGCCGAAGCGGTCACCGCCGCCCAGATGAAGCCCTATACGGAACGCCTTTCCGGCACGGAAGTAAAATTCGACATGCTGCCGATCCCGGCCGGCAAATTTCAGATGGGCAGTCCCGAATCGGAGGCAGGCCGCAACGACGACGAGGGTCCGCAACACGAAGTGACAATCGAACCATTTTGGATGGGAAAGTGCGAGGTCACTTGGGACGAGTACGAAATCTGGATGTTCAACCTAGACATCCAGCGGAGGCCGATCTTGAAGATTGAACCGACCGAACTCGACAAGCTGGCTGACGCCGTAACTCGGCCGACCAAACCGTATACCGACATGACCTTCGGAATGGGCAAAGACGGTTTTCCTGCCATTTGCATGACGCAATTGGCTGCCAAGATGTATTGCCAATGGTTGAGCGCCAAGACAGGACATTATTATCGCCTACCCACCGAGGCCGAATGGGAATATGCCTGTCGGGCCGGGACTACAACGGCCTACTCGTTCGGCGACGATGCAGGGCAGTTGGACGACCACGCCTGGCACTATGGCAACAGTGAAGACGCCTATCACCCGGTGGGCCAAAAGAAGCCCAACCCGTGGGGCTTGCTCGACATTCACGGCAATGTCAGCGAATGGGTCTTAGACCAATACGACTTGGCGTTTTATGCCGAGCCGATCGCCGCCCAGCCCAAGCCGTCGCCGTACAAGCTGCCCCAGAAGCTGTATCCGCACGTGGTGCGGGGCGGAAGCTGGGACGACGAGCCGCCGGCCTGCCGCAGCGCCGCCCGCCGCGGGTCGTCCAAGGACTGGAAGATTCAAGACCCCCAAATCCCTCAAAGCAAGTGGTATCATACGGATGCGCTGTTTGTCGGTTTCCGAGTGATTCGACCGCTGGTCGAAGCCACGGAGGAAGAAAAGGTCCGTATTCGCGGCCAAACGCCCGACGAATAACGGCGAATAGCCTTGCCGCGTTCGTTTGCTTTACAATATCCCGTTCCGCTCACCAAAACATTCCCGTCGTTCCACTGCCCGGAGCCATTGCCATGAACAAGCCCCTTTGCACGTCCCCGGAACTGCTCGTCCCCTCGCGGCGCCAGTTTGTTAAGACCGGCGCGTTGGCTGTAGCCGGCGCTTCGTTGGCTACCGGACTTAGCCTGGGCCGCAGCGCCCACGCCGCCGGCGCCGACGAGACCATTCGCATCGGGCTCATCGGTTGCGGCGGACGCGGTACCGGCGCCGCCAGCCAAGCGTTGCACACCTACAAACAGGGACCGGTGAAGCTGGTGGCCATGGCCGACGCGTTTGAAGACAACCTGCAAAGCAGCTTGGCCAACCTCCAAAAAGAACAAGACATCAAAGACTTCATCGATGTCCCCAAGGAACGACAGTTTTCCGGCTTCGACGGCTACAAACAGGTGATCGACGCGGGCGTCGACCTAGTGATTTTGGCCACGCCGCCGGGCTTTCGGCCGATGCATCTAGCCGCCGCCGTGGCCGCCGGCAAACATGTGTTCGCGGAAAAACCGGTGGCGGTGGACGGTCCTGGCGTGCGGAGCGTGTTGGCTTCCGTGGAAGAAGCCAAAAAGAAGAACCTGGCGCTCGGCATCGGCTTGCAGCGACACCACGAAAATCCCTACCTGGAAACGATCAAGCGGCTGCAAGACGGCGCCATCGGCGACATGGTGGCGGCCCGCGTGTATTGGAACGGAGCCGGCGTCTGGGTCCGCGAGCGCCAGGAAGGCCAAAGCGAAATGCAGTACCAGATGCGCAACTGGTACTACTTCAACTGGCTGTGCGGCGACCACATCGTCGAGCAGCACATCCACAACCTGGACGTGATCAACTGGCTCAAGGGGAAATATCCCACGCGTTGCCAAGGTATGGGCGGCCGCGAGGTCCGCAAGGGGAAAGACCACGGCGAGATTTTCGACCATCACGCCGTGGAATACGAATACGAAGACGGCACGCGGATGTTCAGCTATTGCCGCCATATCCCGGGCTGCTGGAGCAGCGTTACCGAGCATGTTCACGGCACCAAGGGCTATGCCGACATCAGCGGCGCCAACATCAAGCCCACCGGCGGCGAGGCGTGGCGCTATCGCGGCGCGAAGAACAACCCCTATCAGACCGAGCACGACGA
>CAYWTU010000509.1:0-3938 GCA_964461275.1 uncultured Pirellulales bacterium
GGCACCATTCCTGGGTCGAGCCCACGGCGCTCAACGTGGCGGCACTCAAGGCAACTGGCTATGCCGATCACCAGCGGACCCGCGAGGCGGTGCGGCTGCTCATTGACCGCCTGCTCCCCAGCGGTGGCTGCAACTATGGCAACACGGTTGTGTTGCGGCAAGAATTGCGGCCCCACTTGCAGCCCACCGGCATCTGCCTCTGGGCGCTGGCCGGAGAACCGGATGACGACGGAAGAATTCGCCGCAGCGTTGAACACTTGCAGCGCGAATTGAACGCCTCGACCACCACGGCGTCGCTGTGCTACGGCCTGCTGGGGCTGGCGGCCTACGGCAAGTACCCCACCGCCGCCAGCCAGTGGCTGACGGCGGCCCGCGAGCGGACGAAACGGCGCGGCGACAGTCCGTACGAATTGGCCCTGTTGGCGCTGGCCGCGGCGGGCGAGTCGGCGGCCGTCGTGCAACTCCCCCGCGGACAGAGTTGATGGTCGCCTTCCACACCAACACCCGGCGAGACCCAGGCCATGGATGATCCGGAAAAAGCAATGGCTCGCGAGGGAGCCGCGCGTGCGAGCGGTTCGGGCCGATTGGGCCGGCGGGCGATGTTGCTGGCCGGGGGAGCGGCGCTCGGCGCGGCCAGCGCCGCCAGTCTTGGCTGGCCCATCCTGCGCGAACACCTGCGCAGTCGAGCCGCGGTGTTCATCGCCCGCAACCAAAAATACGATGGCCCGCTGGCACAAACCATTCGCGATGGCCTCCGCGCCTGTGGAATTGGCGCCGAGCAGGTCCGCGGGCGGCGGGTGCTGCTGAAGCCGAACATGGTCGAGCCAATCCGCACCTCGCCCCAAATGACCACACATCCGGCCGTGGTTGTGGCCACCGCCGAGGTATTCTTGGGCTGGGGCGCCTATGTCATCGTCGGCGAAGGTCCGGGCCATGTCCGTGACACGGAGTTGGCGTTGGCCGAATCGGGCTTGGGACCGGCGCTGGATGAGGCCGGCCTGGAGTTTGCCGACCTCAACTACCAAGACGTGGCGGCGGTGCGCAACGCGGGCCGGGCTTCGCCGCTGACGGAGTTGTTCTTCCCGCAGGCGGTACACGAGGCCGACCTCATCGTCAGCATGCCCAAACTCAAGACGCACCATTGGATGGGCTTTACCGCGGCGATGAAGAATCTGTACGGCGTGATGCCGGGCATCAAATACGGCTGGCCGAAGAATGTGTTGCACCACGCCGGCATCCCGGAAAGCGCCATGGATATCAATGCCACGCTCAAGGGGGCCGTGGCCGTGGTCGACGCGATCACCTGCATGGAAGGGGACGGGCCGATCATGGGCAGCCCCAAGCCGATGGGCTTGGTGCTTGTGGGAAACAGCCTGCCGGCGCTCGACGCCACGTGTGCTCGAATCATGGGGCTGCGTCCCGACCGTGTGCAGCTTCTGTGGCTCGCTAACCGCTTCGGTTTGGGCCCCATTGAAGACGCTCAGATTCCGCAGCGGGGCGAGGCGTGGGAGCCGCTGGTGTCGCCGTTTTCCGTTCTCGATTACCCGCACCTGCAAGAACTGCGCGACGAACGGGCCGCCGCCGTGCAAACCAGCGCGGTTGATCCCGGCAACGGGCCGGCCATTTCCTGTCCCCGCGCCGCCCGGGCGGTGGTTTGATCCGGCTCATTCGCACGCCATCCGTTTTGTCCGTAGACCGTCGCTAAGACGGACGACCGGCGAAGCGGTCGCGTGGCGATGCAATGTCTACCATGACATGTTGCCGTCTTAGCCCTCGGCGGCCCGCCCGGTGCACGATCCGGGGCGGTTCCAATTCAAAGGACGAATTGCGAAAACTCGAAGGCACGAGGATGCACGGATTGGGGATAGTTATGCTGATTGTCGATGCGACGAAATGAAACACAAAGGCGCAACGACGCAAAGCATGCCAGGAAGGGGCGGCGGAGCACACTGCCTGCAGGTCACGATGCCAGATGCGTCCATGTAGACGTGGGTTTGGCGTCCAGTTTGAGTTTAGGTGGAAAAAATGCGGGTTAGGCGGCAGAACTCAGAAGGTCTGCTAGATTATTAGGTCCACCCCTTTGAAGCTAGCACGATTGCATTCACAAAGGAGCGGAGGGGCGCAAGCCCTCCGGCCGAACAACCAGACCGACAAACTACCGGACGGCTCGCGCCGTGCCGCTACAATGCCGATGCCGTCGTGCTAGCTTCAACGGGGTGGATTATTAGGTCCTAGTCCGACCGTGCCCCGCTCGTAGGACGCAGCCCTGTGAAAATGATACGACACGCAGCTACGGCAACCTCGTGGGCGGTCACGCTCTGCGCATGGACCCTCATCTCAAGGGCGCAGTCCGGCGCCTGGGAAGCTGCTGCGCCGACGAATGTCACACGCGAATACCCCGGCTTGGCTGTCATGCCGGATGGGAATGTTCTTGCGGTCACCGGGCACCCTCTGGCCGGCAGGAGTTTGGCGAGCGCCGAGATCTACGATCCTCGTCAAAATGTGTGGACACCCACCGGCTCCCTGAATGTTGCACGAAATGGCGTCGAACACGGGGGGCTTATTTCGCTGCCCAACGGCAAGTTTCTCATTGCGGGAGGTGGAACAGCAAACCGCTCCGTACATGAAGCGGAGCTCTTCGACTACAAAACGGCGACCTGGACTACTACGGGCTCGATGCATGTGCCTCGGTGCGTCCATACGGCGACGCCACTTACGCCCGGCGACGTGCTGGTCGCGGGAGGCATTGACTGGATCACAGAGGAGGTACACCGGTCGGCGGAAGTCTACGACTACAAGGCCGGCGCCTGGGCCAAGACCGGTCCAATGGCCACGCCGCGATTCTGTCACCGTGCCGTTCGATTGCGGGACGGCCGTATCTTGGTGACAGGCGGAAATTCTGAATATTCGAAAGAGGTTATTGTCGAAAGTGCGGAGATTTACGATCCGCACACCGGCGCCTGGCGAACAACCGCGCCGATGCAAACTGCCCGGCGATCGCACGTGGCCGCGGTTTTGCAAGATGGACGAGTACTGGTTGCTGGGGGTTCATCCGGGCATTTTAATGACAACAGGCAACTGAGCGAGGCGGAAGTGTTCGATCCCCAAATTGAAAAGTGGACCGCCGTCGCGCCCTTGCGCGAGGCGCGCTGGGGGGCGACAGAAACATTGCTGCGCAATGGCCAAGTCCTTGTCGTCGGCGGCGCCATTGCTCCGCGCGGAGCGAGAAAGTCCGCTGAACTCTTCGAGCCCGATCAGGGAACGTGGAGTGATGCGGGCAATTTAATGGAGGCACGCAATGGACATCGAGCGATCATGTTGAACGATGGCCGCGTGCTGATCGTCGGCGGCTACTTCGTATGGAAATATCTTGCAACTTGTGAGGTCTATTCACCGCAATCGAAGTAGAGCTTCGCCACGGACCAATGATCGGGCTGAGATTCGAAGACCCGCCCGGGACTTTCAATCTCCCCCGGTACGACTCCCCGAAAGACTAAGTGACTACCAAACAACCTGACAAAGGCCCTCGAACTCCCGTTGATTCAAGCGAATCGAGCAGGTTGTTTGTTGGGCTCTAAGGAACGATCGAAGAATAACTTCTGTTCCTCGGTCGTTCGTTGTCCCGGGGCGCTTTAGTTCAACCCCGCGAAACACTACACTGGTCCGGTCGCCGACTCGCGGCTGGTTATTCTCGGCGGCGTCCAACCAAATAGGCCGCCAAACAACCTGACAATGGCCCGCTAACTCCAGTTGATTTCAGCGAATCGAACAGGTTGTTTGTTGGACTCAAAAACCCTGGCCTCAAGGAGCCCTCGCATGTACTCGCATTTCTGTCGCATTGGGCTGTTGTTCGTATTGTGTGGGGCTGCCCGGGCCGCTGAACCGGCGGGTAAATCACCCGACAAGCCGGCCGCAGCGCTCAAGGTGGTTGATCAGCC
>CAYWTU010000510.1:0-3934 GCA_964461275.1 uncultured Pirellulales bacterium
TTGCCAGGGCAATCGTGCTAGCTTCAAAGGGGTGGTCAGGTACTCCGTACCTGACAACACGAGCGGCGGACATTCACCATGCCCGCGACGCGTTGCGACGGCCTCCAACTCTTCCCATGTCAGGTACGGAGTACCTGACCTACAAGCGCTCACGCCTCTTGTCGCCAGGCTTCCAGGACCGCGTGCAGCCATTCGCGCTCCGGTTCGCTAAGTGTTAGGCCAACTTCGATCCGCTCGACGCCGCGGTCGAAGTACAAACGTTGCCGCTCGCCCACGCGGTCCAACACGAACCGGGCCAGTTCCTCGCGCGAGATGTCGACCGCGTTCAGCTTGTAACCGAAGGCGCTGAGGAATTCCTTGAAGTCTTTGAATTTCCTGGGCTGAAACGGATTCTGCTCCCCGCAAATGTACTGGCTGCCTGGTTCGTATCGCATCCGAGCGGCGCTTAGACACATCGAATCGGGGCGCCGCGGGCGAATTAGGTTGATGAATGCAGCGATGACAGCGATGCCGCCAATCGTCCACATACCCAGCCAGAAAACCAAGAACCAATCGCCGTTGGCCAGGCCGCCGACCAGAAGCTGCCGGGCGGCGAACACCTCGCCCATGACCCAGCCTCCCAGCCAGCATCCCAAAAACGCGGCAACTCCCCAGCGTCCCACGCTCCCCGTGCCGGGAAGCCAACGCAGCTTCAAGCCGTCGGCGTCCTGCTCGACGCCGATCTTCGAGCCTGCGGGCAACGGCGGTACGTGCATGGGCACACGTCACTCCAGCGCCGGGATGAGCAACTTGCCGTCGCGCGTGCGGAGGTATTTCTTCACCAGCTCGCCGGCGATCGTCACCACGTGCTGCGGCTTCTCAACCGCCACCTGCACCCCCATCAGGCACATCTCGTCGCCGCTGCCACTGCCGTAATTTACTGTCCGTGGCGGCGAATGCGGATTCTGGGGATTACCCGAGGTATTGTCGTACCAGGCCTCGACGATAAGCTGCGTCCCCTTTGGCAGTGAAATTGGCTCGGACAGTTGATAGTGGTCCTGCCAGTTGAAGTCCCAGTCTTTGATCCAAATCAGCGGCACCGGTTCGCCGCGCGTGGGCAAGTTGGCGACCAGTCGCATTTCCCTGCCCAGATAGTGCATGTGCGGGACTAAGCCAATCACCTGCACGTCGACCGGAACGGTGATGTCCGCCGTCACCAAGAAATTGGGCGCGTCGGCCGGAATTACAAAGTCGGCGTTCATCACGGGCACGCTCGTGACGTGCCTGGCCCCTGGCGTTTCGACGAAATGCAAGCCCACGCGCGAGCGGTCGGTCTCGGGTTTCCCCGTCGCATAATAGTGCATCTGCAGGGCGATCATGGCCCGCTTGTGCAGATGGATACCAACGTCCTTGGGCAATTCCAGTGGCGTCACGCCGGGCGACCAACTGCCGACGAAACCGGTGGGTAAAAAGCCGGGGCCTCCGAAGTTGTCGTAACCTGGGCCCGGGTCGCGGCGGTCGAGCATCATCACCGCCCCGCTGGTGGCGAGGAACATGAGCGCGTGATGCACAACCCGAGCGTTGCCCGATCGGAATTCGTAGGCCGAAAGCAGCTTGTTTTCCGGCAGATTGAGCTCTAGCGGAAACCATCGATAGACGTTTCCACCGTGCTCGGCAACTTCGGCGGGAATGGCGAACGGTTCCGGCATTTCGACCACCAGGTCGGGCTCGCCCAGACGCCAGCCCTCGGCAAACTTGGGCGGCTCGGGCAGGTCGGCGATCTCGCCATGCGGCGCGCCCGCGGCGGCCCAGGCGGCCAAAGTTTCGCGCTGTCCGGCGCTCAAGCGGCGCTCGCCTTTGAAATGGCCAACCTCCGGGGCCGCCTTCCAGGGCGGCATCAGCCCGGACTGAGCCGCCTCGGCAATCTGCTCGGCCCGCCGCGCGGCGTCCTCGTACGACAAGAGCGCAAACGGGGCCACCTCGCCGGGCCGGTGACATTCCGTGCAGTTGTGAAACAAGATCGGCGCCACGTCGCGGGTAAACGTGGGGCCATTCTCGGCTAGGCCACGGGTCAGCGCCTCGAACTTGCAGCCGACCGGCTGGGTTGAGCGTGGCTCAATCGGCTGATCCTTTGCAACGGCGGTGAGCACGTCTTGCAAATCGTGTGTTGTGGTTTGCGCCCTGGGTTTACCGACATCCGCAAACCAGTCATCGATCCGTCCGCGGTAGAGAAGCCGCCCCGCGGCGGAAATCACGAACGCCTCGGGCGTGTGCGTTGGCTCAAGCACCCGGGCAACTTCAAGCCGGGGATCGAAAATGACCGGGAATTCGAGCCCGAAATCCGCGGCGTGCCGCTGGGCCGCCGCACGCGTTGCCGTCGGGTCGGCCAACACGCCCACGAGCCGTACGCGCTGCGGCGTCATGGTGCGCGACAGTGCATTGAGCCGCGGCAAATACTTGTTGGCAATCGGGCAATCGCGCGAAAGAAAGACCAATGCCGTGGCCTTGTCGCCCCACTGTGGCACGACGATTTGTCCGCCGTCGATTCGGGCCAATCTCAGCGGCAAATGCGGTAGGACAACGATGTCTCCTGGCAGCGGGCCCATCGCGCGAACGTCAACGTCCGTCAACACGATCGTCCACCCAGCGATCATCGCGATCGCGGCGCACCGCGTTAGCGCACATTGCCGCGATATCTGCATTGATAGACTCCGGCCCGCGAACTCCCGCTAATTTCAGCGAATTGAACAGGTTGATTGGCAACCGCTTAGCAAGCTAACATCCAATGGAAAGGCGTTCAAGCAAGCGGTGTTTGCGTGCCGTATTCGAAGTGGTTTATGCGAAGAGCAGGTCGAAAACGCGTGAATTCGACTTCACGTGGACCAATGACTGGCCAGTCGGTTTCGCCCCCCCTTGCCGGGTCGGATGTCGCCGCTAAGATTGTGCTTGTGCACGTGCGAACCGCAAGCGGAACGGCCTTGTGGGAACAGGAGTTAGGGAAACTGGAAGAAAGTTTTAGAGGGGGTTTGACAGTTCGGCCGAGGGTCGATATAAACAGCTTCTTCCCCCTGCGGGATATCATAGTGGCCAAGGGCCACGCCCTGTTTCGCCTTCGGGCGAGTGTTAGGGCGTGGCCCCTGTCCATCCTGGGGGGCAACGTAAGGTCAGACCGTCGCTTGACGTGGCGGAACTGAGCGTGTGTTGTCGCCTGGGGAGTGCATGGGGTCGGCGAGTCAATCGCCGGCGAAGCTCTTTGACAATTTGTTGTGGTAATTGTGGCATCGAACGAGATTTAGATGGCACGTGCAAACGTGTCGTCTAGTTCTTAACGGCTCTTAGCGTAATTTAGAGTCCGACCAATAACCGCCGAGGTTGTTGGGCGGCCTCAAAAGTGCGTGCATTGCCGACGATCGCCCGGAAGGCAGTTTTCGAGCCATTGGCTCGCGAACGTGTCGTCAGGGAGATTGCTTGGTTGATGCAAGCACGACTTTGGATCAATCGTTACTTGGAAAGCCTGTCTTCACTGGCGTGAGCCGGCGGAGGCGGGGCGGATCCAAATAGCTTGCGATCTTAGGCTCGGACAGCGGCGTGGAATTTATTTCACTTGGAATTTATTTCACGTTGCGTGTGAGTTTTGGATCAATGTGGTCAAGCTACTAAGGGCACATGGGGGATGTCTTGGCATCAGGAGGCTTTGAAGGGCGTGGAAGACTGCGAAAAGCTCGGGGAAACTGTCAAACGAGTGTTGATCCCGAGATTCCCGAACCGGCGCACGCTGAATCCATAGGCGTGCGCAGCCAACGCGGAGAACTGAAACATCTAAGTATCCGCAGGAGAAGAAAGAAAAATCGATTTCGTAAGTAGCGGCGAGCGAAACGGAAACAGCCCAAACCGCGAGGGTTTTCCCTCGCGGGGTTGTAGGGTTCCTCACATGGGAGTTACCAAGTTACCTGTT
>CAYWTU010000511.1:0-3924 GCA_964461275.1 uncultured Pirellulales bacterium
AACCGCTGCTGTACCGGCGGCTCGAGGATGTGGTTGCCGCCACCGGCCGGCTGCTTGGGCTGGCTGGTTCCGGGAACGCGGCCGTCAATGTACGGAAACGGATCCTCGAAAACGGCGGTTGGCTGACCGCTTTTGACGGCGGCAAGAAAATTGTCCATTTGCGGCTGGGTGAGCGACGACGGCTGGACCGCCAGCAAGACGTCGAACTTGCGGGTGATGGGTGCGTCGGCGTTCACTTGCACCACTTCGTACTGCTTTTCCAGTTCTTCAATGATCTGTTCGTTCTGGCTGGAGGCCATGGTGGCCATGTCGAATCCGCCGTACAGCTTGGCGTCCGTGGTCAATACGCCGCACGTCTTGCGCTGCTGCTGACTTACGGTGGCGATCGAACGGACCAATTCGTATTCGACTGGAATGCCGCGATCGATGAACGGGATCACGACCTTCTCCAGGCCGCAGAGCACCGCCAGGCCCATGTACACCTGCTCGACGTTCATCGCCCCCCGATTGCGGCTGGCAACCTCGCGCCCCTGAATGCCAAATTCTTCCTCGGCCCTGGCGGCAGTGGCGGTGAGCTGTTCGGTGGGATGAATCTTGACGCGAATTTTGCCGCGGCCGAGGGCCTCGATTTCATCCAGCGCTGTCAGCAGATTGAGCCGCGTTTGCACGTAGCTTTCCGGAACCTGGGGGCTGACGCACGCCTCGATCCGCACCGGGCGATCGTCTTGCCCACCCTTGACCAACTCCGATGACTTCGCGGTCAGCGAGCTGAGCTTTTCGTTGGTCAGGTCGAACCGCACGTCGTTGCGATTGAGCAACAGCGCCAGCCCCACGCCTAAGCCAACTAGCGCCAGCGTCCGAACCAAGTAGTGCGCCCCACGCGATTCACCGTCTTTGCCTCCCGCCCAGTGCCGCCGACCGATGAGCACCATGCTCAGATACAGCATGGCGATCACGATCATGGCGAAGTAGGCCAGGCCCGACAGGCTGGCCACGCCGCGGCCGAAATCGCGAAACTGTTCGCCGATGCTCCAGCTTTTGATCGCCAGGGCCCCTTCCGCGCCAGTGATCGTGTCGGCCGCGTTGGCGAACACCAGCGGCAGATTAAAAACGACGCCCAGAATGAACGCCACGGTCAAGTTCGCCGTCAAGAACGATGCCGCCGAGCCGATCGCCAACATCGCCAAGCCGACCAGCCAGTAGCCCAGATAGGTCGCCATCAGCAGTCCCAGGTCCGGCACGCCCAGCACCATCAACACGCCGATGTTGAACACGCTGAACAGCAGCGACGCGGTGAAGATGCCCACCGCGGCCAGGTACTTGCCGACCACCACTTCCAGGTCGCTGGCCGGAATCGTCAACAACAGCTCATCGGTCCCTTGGCGGCGCTCGTCGGCCCAGACGCTCATGGTGATGGCCGGTATAAACACCAACATGATGTAGGGGAAGTAGCGGTTTAGTTGGTCCAGGTTGGCCAAGTTGGCGTTGAAGAATTCGTTGGGCCAGAATGCCGCGATCGCGCTGAGCAGCACGAACAAGCAGATAAATACGTAGCCCGTGGGGCTGCTGAAATAAGAGACAAAGTTGCGCCAAAAGACGGCCTTGATAACGTGCCACTTCATCTTCGTACACCCAATCTGTCCAATGCGGTCAATAAGTTGATGGAATCGGCGAGCTGATCGAGGCCGACAATGAACCGTGCCGGTTGTCTAGACTCCTCGGAATTCAACTGCGCCGGAATGGTTGATGGTCAAACTCTTACAGCCCCCCAAACAACCTGTCAGGTTGTTTGGGGGCGTTTTAGCCTGCGTTCGACAGTTCGTGGAAGTGTTGCTCCAACGATTGGCCGTCCGCGGTGAATTGCGACCGCGGGCCGTCGAATACGACGCGGCCCTCGTTGATGAACAACACCCGGCTGGCCATCGCCAGCACCTCCTGCATGATGTGGGTCGAGAGCAGAATGGTCTTGCTTTCACCCAGTTTTTGGATCGTATCGCGGACGCCCTTGATCTGATTGGGGTCCAGCCCGGCCGTCGGCTCGTCCATGATCAGCACGTCCGGCTCGTGCAACAGCACCTGCGCCATCCCGACGCGTTGTCGGTAGCCTTTCGAGAGCTTGCCGATCGGCTTGCCGATCACGGCGCCCAGGCCGCACAGGTCGACCACCGCCTCCATCCGCTCACGCTTCTTTTGCGAATTCATGCCGCGGGCGTCGGCGAAGAACGACAACAACGAACGCGGCGACATGTCGGGATACAACGGCCCGTTTTCCGGCAGGTAGCCTAGCCGCTCCGCGCCGGCCAACCGGTCGCGGGCCATGTCGTGGCCGCAGACGCGGGCAACTCCCGCCGACGGCGAGAGGTAGCCGGTGAGCAGCTTCATGGTGGTGCTCTTGCCGGCGCCGTTGGGGCCCAGGAAAGCGACCACTTCGCCCCGCTGGATGCGGAAGGAAACGTCGCGCACCGCGGCGAAGTCGCCGTAGAATTTCGACAGCCCTTCGGCCTCGATCATGGGCTGGTCGGACGATGAACTCATCTCAATTGGCTCCTCGAAACAGGATGGACCTCGGGGGCGCACCGGGACCGCGACTGCCCCGCCGACGTTGGGCCTCGACGGGCGAAACGCCTGGCGGTGCGCCGGGGGTTGCCCGCCACATTGCTTGGGCGGCGCCGCGCCCATGACCTCTGGGCGTCCGATTGTCACCCGTCGGACGCCCTGTGAAGGTTCGGTGCGCAGCCAGCAGGAAATCCTCAACCCACGGTCACATCATGGGTTGCGCCCAGCCAACGGGCCGGCGGGGCCGGTCTGCCCCCCAATGATATACCCTCGCCGCCGACGGGCTGTAAAGAGTTGGCCCGCCGCGGCTCTTCGTTTGCCTGGGGAGGAGATTTCCTGCCGGGGCAAGAAAACTACGCAGCCCACCCGGCCATGGTTCGCATGGCGTCAATATTTTTTCGCGGAACGCCCCGGGAAAGGTCCGACGGGGTACGGTCAACGAGCCCACGATGTCGCCCATTTCGCATCGAAACTTCCACCAATCGCGGCGACTAATCTATAATCGCCAGCCCTCGCGGCCCGCTTCGCACTCGTTCCCGTCAGGCGCCCCATGAGCCAACAACTGCTTGAGCCACTCGGCATTTCCGTTCGCCAGATCATTCGAAATCCCGTACCGGCCAGACTCTACGAGGCCGCCATCCGACACGACGACGCCGGCATTACCTCCAACGGCGTGTTGGCCACCCGATCGGGGATCAAGACCGGTCGCAGCCCCAAGGACAAACGCATCCTCCGCCAGACTCCCAGCGAAGCCGACATCTGGTGGGGCGACATCAATATCCCGCTCGACGAGCACACCTTTCTGACCAACCGCCAGCGGGCGGTTGACTTCTTCAACATGTGCCGCGAGCTGTACGTTATCGACGGCTACGCCGGTTGGGACCCCAAGTATCGGCTCAAGGTCCGCGTCGTCTGCACCCGGCCGTATCACGCGCTGTTCATGCACAACATGCTCATTCGGCCCACGCCGGCGGAACTGCAAACTTTCGGCGAGCCGGACTTTGTGATTCTCAACGCCGGCAAGTTTCCGGCCAATTCGTATACGCCGCACATGAGCTCGACCACTAGCGTCAGCTTGAGCTTCGAGCGCGGCGAATTTGTGATTTTGGGGACCGAATACGCCGGCGAGATGAAAAAGGGCGTGTTCACCATTATGAACTACCTGATGCCCAAGCGCGGCGTGCTGTCGATGCATTGCTCGGCCAACGAGGGCGCCACGTGCGACGTGTCGCTGTTCTTCGGGCTCTCCGGCACGGGGAAGACGACGCTGTCGGCCGACCCCCGTCGACAACTCATCGGCGACGACGAGCACTGCTGGAGTGACGACGGGGTGTTCAACATCGAAGGCGGTTGCTATGCCAAGTGCAT
>CAYWTU010000512.1:0-3914 GCA_964461275.1 uncultured Pirellulales bacterium
CCCGCGACAGGTCCGCCCCCTGGCTCAGGGCAGCAGCCAGGCTGCCGCAAAACGGGGCGCCGCCGGGCGGAAATGGCCTACCGCGTCACGCCCAGTTGCGCCACGTCGACGTAGCGGTGCTGTCCGCTGTTCTGCGCCGCCAGACGCATCAAGAAGTTCTCACCCGACAACGGCGGGCCGAAACCGAACTCGATCGCGTGAATCGCCGCCTGGCCGGAATTCATTCGTTGCACGCGGCTCAATTCGGCCGTCGACATCACGGGTTGGTCGGCGTCGGTCAAAAAAAAGATCACGTCCGGTTGCAAGCGCAGCGCCAATGACAACGCCCGCTCGTGGTCTGTCGCACCGTCGGCCCGAATTTGCCGGATGAATTTCTCGGCGGCCTGCTTGCTCGGCTCGTCGGCAAACGAAAGCTGCTGTCCCCGCCCGGGCGGCTGGAAGAGCAGCGGTTCGTCGTTGTAAAAAATGATCTGAAACTGGTGCGTCGACTCCAGCGGCTTGAGGCTGGCGATCAGCTCGTCTTTGGCGGCGGCCAGCGCGCTGCGCCCCGAGCCCCCCATGCTGCCCGAGCGATCGAAGACGAAGACAAACTTTTGGCCTTCGCCCGTGACACCAAAAACGCTGGTTCGAGCCCGGCCGTCGCTCATCCGCCCCTTGCCCGCCGGTCCAGCGGTCAGCCCGCCGGCGCCGGTGGTCAAGCCGTGCTCGGCGGTGCCGATACCCAGTAGGTCTTGCGCGTTGGGCAGTTCTTGGGCCGGATCGGCCGGCAGGTCCACGTCGAACAAGGGTTGCTCGGCCGGGCCTGCCGCGTCAGCAGCCTCAGCCGAATCCTCGTCGGCGAACAGTGGCTCCAGGTGGTCGTCTCCGGCCGGAGAGAGCGTGATCCCTACCTCGCGGCCTTCCTCCAGCGGCAGTCCGCGCGGCGTCCAACGAAGGCTCATCGTCAACAGCGCGAACAACCCGACATGCAGCGCAAGTGACAACAGCCAGGCCGGGAGCCGCGATCCTGAGCGGTCCCAGCGCCAGTCGTCGCGCTGCATCGTCGCGTGAATCATGTTCAAGGGTGGCGATGCGGAAGGGAACTCCAGGACATTAGCTATCCAGACGTAGGTTCCAGCCTTCCATTTCGGCCAGCAATGGGCGATGCGTCAGGTCGAAGTCCAGCGGCGTGAGTGTGACGAAGCCCTGCGACAACGCGGTGAGGTCGGTTTCGTGCGTGCCGGGCGGTGGCGGTGGCTCGTTCGTGGCCCAAAAGTAAGACCGTCCGCGGGGATCCTTTCGTTTCTCGAAGCCCTCGCCGTAGCGAGCTACGCCCATCGGTACGATGCGCAGCGCCGTGGGCGCGGCCAGCGCTCGTTGGGGAATATTCAGGTGGAATAGCTGCGGGGTGGATCGCTTGCGTTCTAGAATCTGTCGAATGACGCCCAGCGCCAAGTGGGCCGCGGCGTGAAAGTTCGAATGTTCGGCGTCCTCCAACGAGACGGCCACGCTGGTGATCTCAAAAAAAGCCCCCTCGATCGCCGCCGCCACCGTCCCGGAATACAGCACATTGATCCCGGCGTTGAGCCCGCCGTTGATGCCGCTGACCACCAAGTCGGGCCTCCGGGGACAGAACTCCGCCACGCCGATCTTCACGCTGTCGGCGGGGCTGCCCTCGACGGCCCAGCCGCGGCGCCGATCGCCATCGAATATTTCTTGCACCACCAGCGGTTGCAAGAAGGTAATCGAATGGCCGACGCCGCTTTGCTCGGTGGCGGGCGCGACGACGCAGACATCCCCCAGCGCCGTCAGCGCACGTTCGAGCGCCGCCAGACCTGGGGCATAAATGCCGTCGTCGTTGGTCAACAGGATTTGCAGGCGGTTGGACAAGCCGATTCCCTAGCGCCGAACGTGTAGCTCTAACGTCAACGAAGGAGATGATAACCGGCTCAACCCAGGATCGGCAATCTACCCTGTTTCAGCGAACGTGATCCGCGGACAACACTTTCCGATGTGTACGTTCGGCACGGAGCACGTCTGCGTCACTTCTTGCTTGGCAACTCCATGACCTCGACCTTGCGGATGCTGACCTTGCTGCCCGGGTCGTGCTGCTGGAAGGCGAAGTGACCTTCCTTGAACTGTTTGGCGAAATCCAGGTATTCGTACAGCTCGTTGCCATCGACGGTCACCTTGATCCGCACGATTTCTTTTCCGCGCCAAACGTCGTCGCGAACTTCCAGCTCGTATTTAAACCACGTATCGGGCTCGACCAACCGCTTGTACACGTGGCACATGCCGTACAGCGAACCGGTGCGGATCGGGTCGCTGTGGGTGCTGTCGATTTGGGCTTCATAACCGTCGGTGAAGCCGGGTTTACGCGTGGTGCGGAAATACAGGCCCGAGTTTCCCTTGTCGTTGATCTTGATTTCGGCTCGGTAGCGGAAGTTCTTGTAGGGGCCCTTGGTGCAGACGAGCATCGAGGCCGGCCCCGAGCCGGCCAAAGCGCCGTCCTTCACCTCCCAAACGCTCTTTTCGTTACCGACCTTTTCCCAGCTGTCCATCGTCTGGCCGTCGAACAACGAAACCCAGCCAGCCTCGTCGGCCGATGCATCGACGACGCCAATTGGCCAGCCGCCTAGCGCGCCCCAGAGAACTACCGCCGCAATCCGACCAGGCCAGCAACAACGCGCCATGGGAACCGACTCCATCAAAGGGTGAAGATAAAGGTGACTCGCATCGCAAGCCAAAAGCACAATCAACCGTGGACTGATCGCGGATGGCCGATGGGCGACGCGGGCCGATTATGGAGCGAAATCGCATCGGCCGCAACGGCCGGCGCCGCGCGGGCACGGATGTGCCCAATATGGCCGGAGAAGTGGGGCGATCCCACCCTGGGCTGGGCATTGCGACAATGCCGCGCGACTCGTCGACTCTACCCCTGCGGCGGACGAAGACGGGGCGGGAGCGGGGCCTCGGATGGAGTCGCCGAACGGGACGCGTTGGAACGAGCTGGAGTATCCAGTGCAAGGTACTCGCGGATCAAGCCGTCGGTGTCGGCCGAGGCGCGGGAAAGACGGGCCAACCAGGCGCCGCGCAAGAGCCCGAGGTCGTCGTAGCAGTCGTTGGGCAGGCTTCCTAATATAGCGTCGGCCAAGCGACCGTTGAGGTCGGCGTTGGGGCTGTCGTGCCGTGCGGCCGACAGCCAGGCGCCTCTAAACGCGGCCAGGCTCAGTTGCCAAGCCAGTTCGTCGCCACGACGACGCTGATCGAAGTTAAGTTCGTCGCAGAAATCGGCCGCCCTCTCCGCGTCGTGGGCCCAGGAGCGCACGTCGTGAGTCTGCATGACGCGGGCGATCAGCAGGTCGGTCCAGCGTTCGGCCCGGCGGCGAAGTCGGTTGAGCGTCACCGCATCGGCGACCGGCACGGCGGCAGCGGTGAGAATCAACGAGGTCGCCCGTTGCCGCGCCTCAAGATGCCCCAAGAGGACAGCTCGGGCGACCGGTTGGGCCTCGTCCTTGCCGTGTCGTTGATCATGGGCGGCAAGAATCGCGCCCCAGACGCGAGTCAACGTTTCACTAGCCAGGATCTCTTGGACAACGTCGCGCGTGTAGCACCAGGCAGCGGGCCGGACGTGTTCACCGGCGGCCGCCTGCGAAAAGCTGCCCAACGTCCGCGACCACCGGTTGCCGCGGGCCTTCGAGGCCGACCAGTATTGGTGCAGCGCACCGACCGACATCGCCTGGCGACAGGCCAAGAGCGGGTCCGCATGCTGCGCCGCCAAGGCGGCGAGTTCCAATAGATCGCGCCAATGCATCGGGCTTCAGACCAAGCTACACGGGAAGGAATTGCCAACCGCGGCGGCCCCGTCAGGCGGAAGGAAGGACATGACAGGGCCGCCCCAGCGGCAGGAAGCAGACAAGCGTGGTCCTATCGGG